>JBDGYW010000095.1:0-13934 GCA_039588935.1 Gemmatimonadota bacterium
AACGGCCTCCGCGCTGTCGAGCGTGCCGGCCAACTGATGGCGGGGGGGGTAGATACTCTCGATGCGGCCATTGAGGGCGTGAAGATCCAAGAACTCGACCCCGAAGATTCATCGGTCGGATACGGCGGCCTGCCAAACGAGGAGGGCGTAGTACAACTCGATGCGTCCTGCATGCACGGTCCTACGCGTAGAGCAGGAGCTGTCGGGGCTCTCGAGGGAATCAAAACCCCAAGCGTGGTCGCAAAATACGTGTTGCTGTACACGGACCATGTCTTTCTGGTCGGAGAAGGAGCGAAGCGCTTCGCGTTGTCATATGGTTTCGAGGAAGAAGACATACTTACCGAGCAATCTCGCGAGCGATGGCTGCGGTGGCGAGCAAACCGTAGCGAGAACGACGATTGGTTAAACGTACCGGGCAGCGCTCAGATGGTCCCGCGCTCTACGGGGACGATCAACTGCAACGTCGTCAATAGGAATGGAGACATATCTTCGGTCACCACGACCAGTGGGCTCTCGTGGAAGATCCCCGGACGGTGTGGAGATTCGCCGTTGATCGGAGCTGGCCAATACACGGACAATGATGTCGGCGCAGCTGGCTCAACTGGACGAGGTGAGTCGAATATCAAGGTCTGCGGCGCTTTCTTGACGGTTGAGTTCATGCGGCGTGGCCTCAAACCTGCGGACGCCGCGCTGGAGACGTTGAGAAGGGTCATTGCAACGTCCGAACCGCGTCTCCTCGATGAACGTGGGCGCCCGAACTTCGGTTTGAGCTTTTACGCGGTGAACAAAGAAGGTGAATTCGGAGCAGCAACGATGACACCCGGACGCTATGCTGCGTTCGACGGTGAGACCGCATCTCACTACGACACGGCGTATCTTTTCGAGGGCGCCGAGTGAGACAGTTGCGACTTGTCGTACTGCTGTTGGTGTTCGTAGTTGGTATGGCAAAGGGTCAAATTCCCGATCTGCCCACGCTTGGTGAGAACTGGACCGACCTCGGATACCCAAAACTGTTCTACACCCCTCGGGATGGACTCACCGCCGGACTCTATTACGCGCAGATGCGCCCACCCGGCTATCGAGATTGGTTTGACGCGCAACCATATAGGGCTTCCATTGCAATTGACGGGCAGATTGCGACGTCAGGTAGCCACAAACTCGGGCTCTACGCCAGAATGCCCAATCTCATTCCTGGCTGGCGTTTCAGCTTGGTCGCTGAAGCCAGGCGCCGCGCCCGGCAAAACTACTTCGGAATAGGCAACCGCACCGAGCGCGACGGCGAGAACGTTTCCGATGCCCAGCCGCATTACTATCATGCCGACTTTCGCCGTACCTTCCTCCGGGGCGAGCTCCAGCGGCGCGTAATATCGCACCTGCGGGTGCTGGGCGGTTTCCATGTAGAGCGGTGGCGGTTCGACACGCTGCCAGGTGTCAGCCTTCTTTCCATCCAAAACGATGCTGGCCAGGATTTGTCAGTCGGGCGCCCGACAACTGATGTGAGTATGCGGTTCGGATTGGTGTTCGATACCCGAGACGACGAGATTGCTCCGCTTCATGGCGTGTTGTTCGAGGCGATCTTCGGCATTGCTGACTCCAATATGGCTGGCGCTGTGAGTTACACGCGCACGACATTGGCTGCCTCGGGCTACTGGTCGCTCACAGAACGGCTCACGTTTGCAGGCCGAATCCTGGCTCAACTCATGACGGGATCACCTGAGATCGGCTCCTACCTGCGAATCGAGGCAAGCGACAAGCCGTTCGAGGGTTATGGCGGATCGAGTTCCCACCGCGGATTGGCTGGACTCCGGTTCCTGGGGGAGGACAAGCTTTTCGCCAACCTGGAGACGCGCTACCAGGTAGTTGGCGAGCGGCATGTTGTGGCGGCAAGCCTCATCGGTTTTGTCGATGTCGGGCGCGTCTTTCAACCCAGTGAAGATGATTTCCAGCTCACGCTCGACGGCATGCACGTCGGTGTTGGGGGAGGACCGGTCTTGTCATTCGGGCGGGTTGCTGTTCTAGGTACGACGTTGGCCTTGGGACCGAACGGACTTTCGATACGAGTGATGACCGACTGGGCGTTTTGATTTCGGCGGCAGAGGGACGGTAGTTGCAGATGGGCAGAGCGGTAGGAGAGACGTGCGGCATACGTCGGATATGCGGCATCTACAGATGATCTGAGCGCCTACCACTCACCACTCACTAGGCACCACTCACAACAGTTCCAGCAACTCCCGCAGCGTAGACTCCCCTTTGTCTTTCGCGTACCAGCGACGCACCAGCGGGTAACGCTTCTCTTTCGGAATGATATCCTTGTTATCCGCGACCCACTGTTGAAGTTCCCTGGGTCTGGGACCCCAGTGCCCAATCTCCTTAAACTCGGCATCGAGCAGGATTACAATAGGGATCGAGCGCGTACCGTTCGTGAGGTATTCATCCATGACGTTCGGGTTCTCATCCCGTTTGATGATACGTACCTCGATTCCATCGGCCTCAGCTACCAGCTTGGCAAATACAGGCACGGTATTGGCGGCATCGCCACACCAGTCCTCAGCCAAGATGAGAAGTCGCAGGTTGGCACCGTGCCCGCTTAGCTTTTCCACTGCCCATCTCGGAATGGTCGTCGTACGGTATACGCCTTCCCAGAGGCCGGTGTTCTTCTCAGCCTCCTGCACGAACCGCTCAAAGGTAGATGCGCCTCCCCAAATGTCTCTTAGGTCGAACGGCTGCGGTGTCATTTTGAGGTCCCCTACACGAGTGCTGCGACTCTCGAGAGACGCAGAATATCGCTCTCATCATAATCCGGCGCAACACGCGCCGCTTGGCAGCAAAAGGCAAAGGGTGTACCCTTGTGAGTAGTGACTCACCAAAGCGGTAGCGCTCCGGTGCCGGGAAAACGGACGAGAGATCCCAAGGGTACGAGAGAGAGACTCGTTCGGGCTGCGTTGGACCTCTTCACGACTGAGGGATACCACGCCAGCACCACACCCCTCATAGCCTCGAGAGCGGGGATCGCCGAAGGAACCATCTATCGCCACTTCGAGAGCAAGGAACAGCTTCTCAACGAGATATACCGAGCGGCAGTGCGTTTGCTTGCAGTTCCGGTGAACGAGTCGCCACCCTCGCTCAACTGCCGCGAACGCCTGGGACGCATTGCCGTGCTCTGGCAAGAGATCGCGACTGCGAACCCTCCACTGGTCAAACTGCTGTTCTCCGCCGACATTGACAGCCTACTCGATACCAGCAGCCGAGGTGCGTTTGCAGACATGCTGCAGCAGCTGGAAATGGTCATTGTTGCAGGAAAATCTGCCGGGCACGTGCGGGCCGGTTCGGCCCGTATTTGGGCCGACGTCTGGTTGCGACTTTTAGTTCTCGTTCTCGAGCGGATCGCGAGTGGCGAATGGCCGCCGGACCATCCGGGGCCACAGCAAGTCTTGGATAGTGCCTGGACGGCGATTCGTGCGCCTACCCCGTCAGCGTCCTTATAAAGATCAGGATGAGGATGACCGCAACAGGTGCGGTAACGACAACGTTGAAGACCCATACCGGCCTAAGGGTGAACTTCGTGTTGCCCAATGAAATCTCGGCAAGTGCATTCTTGAACTTCCAGGCGTAGGCAACGAACAGGCACATAAACAACCCTCCTACAGCCAGCAGCACGTTGCCGAAGATAAAGTCCAGTTTGCCAAGAAAGTTGAAATTTGTAAGGAACGTTACACCGCCTGCCGATAGTGCCGACGGAATGCCCAGCAACAGGGCCACGGCACCTAGAACGTAAGCAGCTTTCGTACGAGTCCAACCTCGCTCGTCCACGAAGTACGCGGTTGGAACCTCGAGCATGGAGATTGTCGATGTCAAAGCCGCAATCAGTAGCAACGTGAAGAACATTACGCCGAACAGGTAACCGCCGGGCATTTGCGAGATGATGATGGGGAAGACCTGGAACATCAGGCCGGTATCGACCTCGAACTGTTGCCTGAAAGTGTCCGCGGTGAGGTGCAGCGTGTCAAACAGGGTCGGGAAGATGATGATGCCGGCCAGAAACGCGACCAAAGTCGTTGAGAAACAGACCCATCCTGCGGAAGACACAAGATTGTCCTTCTTGTTCAGGTAACTCCCGTAGGTCATCATCGTGCCCATGCCAAGGCTCAGCGAGAAAAACGCCTGACCCACGGCGTAAAAGACCACCGTCGGACTGAAGTCTGAGAAGTCGGGCTTCAAATAGAACAGCAGGCCATTCTTGGCCTCCGGCAGAAACACGGCGCGGACTGCAAGAATGACTATCAGTGCGAACAACACCGGCATGAGGATTTTCGACCAGCGTTCGATCCCACCCTTGACACCCTTGGATATCACGAACGACGTCACAGCGATCGTCACCACGAGACATATCAAGACAGCCACCGGATTCGCCACGAAGTCGCCGAATAGAGTGGCCGACTCCTCCCAGTTAACCTCGCTCGGGAATGCGCCGACCACCGTTTTATAGAAATAGCCCGTCGCCCAACCGGCGATCACAGAGTAGTAGGAGAGGATGACCACGCCGCTCAAAACACCCTGGTAACCAATGATCTTCCAAGGAGACCCCGGTTTAATGTGCTCAAACGCCCCAACTGGGTTCTTTTGAGCATGGCGCCCTATCGTCAATTCCACCAACATCACGGTGAACCCGATGAAAAACACGGCGAGAATGTAGGTGAAGACGAAGAGGGCCCCGCCGTTTCGTCCGGTGTAGAGGGGAAACCGCCAGATGCTACCCAGGCCAATGGCCGACCCGGACGCGGCGAAAATGAACGCGAGTTTCGAACCCCAGTTTCCTCGATGGCCTTCAGAACCTTCCATCCTCAACTCCCTCCGGGCTAATGGGCACCATGGGCCAACCACACAGGACGTCAGGTGAAGAGACGGATCTATCCTATTGTGTGGAGTCAGCCCAAGCAGCGCTAAAGGCAGGCCTACTGCAGAAAGCCACGTAACCGATCCGGGTTGGGCCCCTCATTTGCCTTGATGAGTGCGTTCCCGAATTCCAGTGCCGTCGGATAACGATCGGCGGGCTCGGTAGCCATGGACTGCATCAGTACGGCTTCGAGCTTGCGCGGAAAGTCTGATCGAAATTTCCTGAGCTGAGTCGGCTTCCCGCGTAAGCGCGCGATCATCATCTCTTGTGGTGAGCGACCCTCGAACGGTAGGCGGGCTGTGAACATCTCGAACGCCACGATCCCGAGGGCATAAACATCGCTGCGCGCATCGATCTGCTTCCCCCGAATTTGCTCTGGGCTCATGAATTCAGGGGTGCCGAGTATGATCCCGGTTGCCGTCAACTTTGCCATGCTGGGATCGGCCTGGTGCTGCTTTGCCAGCCCGAAATCCATGATTACCGCCGTGTCCGTTCCATCTTCTTCACGGACGAGCATGATGTTTTCCGGCTTCAGATCGCGGTGGATGATGTTCTGTTGATGAGCGTAGTGTAGTCCGGCACAACATTGGATGAGATATACCAAACCTTCATCGGGCATCATCTGGCCGACCTTGCCTTCACGGTCGGACAACAGTTCGCCGCGCAGATATGGCATCACTAAGTAGATTAGGCCGTCCTCCGTCTCACCGAGGCGCTGGATGCGGCAGACGTTCGGGTGCTTGAGTCGCATCGCTAGCCCCGCTTCGCGACGTAGCCGCTGCACGGAGTTGGCATCCCGACTGAGCTTGGGGCTCAGCACCTTTATCGCAAGCTGCTTGCCCGTGTGTACATCGGTAGCCTCATAGACGAACGACATCCCCCCCTCACCCAGCCGTCCGTTCACGCGGTACCGATTGTCCAACACCTCGTTCACCAGAGTTGCGGCCCGGTCAAGTGATGCCCCGGTCTTGGCGATGATCTTCCGGGCGACGGTCCTCGAACCGTCCACGGCGCCGTCTGCCGGTTTGGAAGGCCCTTCCTTTCCCGCCATCTCCACAAGCAGACTCCCGTCCTTCGGACAGAAACGCGCCTCACCTGCGTACACGCTATTGCACCTTGGGCAACGCCTACTCATGGTCTCACCCGGTTTCGGCCGTCGTTTTTTGCGCGGTAGAGCGCTTCATCCGCCTTCGCAGTCAGCGATTCCGGCTCAGTTACCTCTCCCTTGGCGCTCGCAGCCGCGACGCCTATTGAAACGGTAATTCTGAGGGGGTCCCCACTTTCTGCGAAGTCGTGTTCCTCAACCCGTTTCCTGAGGCGCTCTGCGAATACCACGGCTCCCTCCAGATCAGTGTCCGGAAGCAAGATCACAAACTCTTCGCCTCCGAAACGAGCTGCAAGGTCAACTGACCGCACCTCATCCCTCAACAGCTCACCCAACTGACGAAGAACACTATCCCCCACAATATGACCGTGGGTATCGTTCACATCCTTGAAGTGGTCGAGGTCAATCATCATCACGCTGAGCTTCACCCCGTAACGCCGTACGCGATCGAGTTCACGCTCGAGTCGCTCCGTAAACGCACGCCGGTTCATGCACCCGGTCAGCGCATCGACGGTGGCAAGCCATCGGTACTTCTCTTTGTCGGACTGAACCGATTCGAGTTGATATGCCTTCTCGATGGCATTGACGGCGGTCTTGATCACCTCTTCCGCAAATGCAACATCTGTCTCGGTGAGAGTCACGCCGTCGGTCATTGTCCGGAGGAAGAAGACTCCCGATTCAGCTCCGTGGAGAGCAAACGGAATCGCAATGACCGACTTTGTTGCCACATTGATACCATCGTTGTTCCAGCGTTCTCTCACCTCGGTGTAGAGTGGATCAACCTGCACGTCCGCGATGAGCACCGGCTGGTTGGTCTCGAGTGCGCGCCGGATTTCCGGATATCCATCGAGTTGGATCTCGAGATTCCGCAGCATAGGGTTGTCCGATGCCACCATGATCAATCCAACCTCGCCACCGGGCTGGGGAATCACCAACGAACACTTTGCGATGTTCAAGACGTGCGCTACACGTTGCGCGAGAATGTGGTAGATCTCCTCCGAGTTGAGTGCGTCTGTGACTTCGTGGAGGATGTCCACCATCTCCGCTCTAATCGCGGCTTCTTCCGCGCGTGCCTTTGCCTCGGCAGCTTTCTCCTGAGCTTCTCTGCGAGCCTCGCGAAGGGCGCGACCCGTTCTCAAGTGGGCGTCAACGCGCGCAAGGAGTTCTTTGACTCGGAACGGCTTCGAGATGAAGTCCGAGGCGCCAAGACCGAGAGCCTTGACCGTACCGTCTTCGGGAGACATCGAGGAGATCATCAGAACCGGAAGATCGCGCCAACGCTCATCGGCCTTGATCTGCTCGAGAAGCTGCAAGCCATCCACCTTCGGCATCATGATATCGAGCATCAACAGGTCAGGACGCTCCTCTACCATGCGCGGTAACAGGTCGACGCTCTCGGAAACAGGGATAACCTCGTGGCCCTTGTCGTTGAGAATCCACGAGAGCGTCTTGAGTAAACCTTCGTCGTCGTCGACGACGAGGATTCTGGCTTGCTCAGCTATCGTCATAGGCTATCTATGCTTCAAACTTCGCCAAATCCTCGAGGACCTGCGCGTCAGCGTTTCCTCCGCTTACAATCACAGCAGTTGGCCCTTTGGGTTGAATTGCTCCAGTACGGATCGCCGCAGTCGTGACAGCACCTGACGGCTCCGCCATCACCCCTACTTCGCTACGAAGCCAAAGTGTAGCCTCGACAATGGCGGCTTCCGACACCGTAACCGCGTCGGCACGTCCGTGCAGATGGTTGAAGGTAATGGTCCCGACGGAAAGCGGAAGCAGCCCATCCGCGATACTCGCTGTATGATCGAGTCGAACGGGCTGTCCCGCTTTGACCGCTGCACCAAACGCCGCCGCTCCTTCGGGCTCCACTCCTGTGAGCTTCGCATCAGGACGCAACGCAGATAACGCAGTCGTCACGCCAGCACCCAGTCCTCCACCACCAACCGGGAACACCACATGGTCCACCTCGGGAAGTTGCTCGACAATCTCGAGCCCGGCCGTACCTTGCCCGGCAATGATGTCGGGATGGTCGAACGGTGGGATCACAGCCAGGCCTTCGGCCTCCGCAACCTCGAGACCTTTGACGTACCGATCTTCTGATGTCGTGCCGGCGAATATCGTTTCGCCACCCCAGCGTCTGACACCCTCCACCTTCATGGTCGGCGCAGTCTCCGGCATCACTACCACCGCGCGAACGCCCATTCGCTGAGCTGCAAAGGCAAGCGCTTGTCCGTGGTTCCCGCTCGAATACGTCAGCACACCGGCTCGTCGCAGCTCCGGTGACAACCGTCGAACGGCAGTCAGGGCTCCGCGCATCTTGAACGCGCCTGTGGCGTGTTTGTTTTCGAGTTTCAGAAAGACGGGATACCCAACCGTTACGTCAAGGCCGTGAGCAGGCACCAACGGTGTAGGCGGAGCGACGCCGATGAGACACTCGGCCGCCTCGCGGATATCTTCGATCGTTACCAACGCATCAGGCTCGGCGATTATCCCTGGTCCTCAATCGGTGCGGCGCTGCTTTCGGCATCAACGTGTTCGACCTCTGCTTCGTCATCTTCCTTTACCACCCGCGCTACATCTTTCACGACATCTCCGGCGTCGAGGTTCATGACCTTGACGCCCTGCGTGTTGCGCCCGATTACACGGATGCCGTCTACCGGGACACGAATGATAACGCCATTGCCGGTCACCATCATGAGTTCGTCATCAGGTTGCACTTCCTTGAGCGCAACGATGAAACCAGTCCTGTCCGTGCACTTGAGTGTGATAATCCCCTTTCCGCCGCGCTTCTGCACTCGGTAATCGGACAATTCGGATCGCTTGCCCATCCCTTTGGCGCTGACCACGAGTAGTGTCGCATCACGTCGCACTACCACCATTTCGATCACGCGGTCGTCACCCTGTAGTTGGATCCCTCGCACTCCCGCGGTAGCACGGCCCATCTCACGAGCATCCTTCTCGGAAAACCGAATGCTCATGCCCCTGGAGGTAGCCAGGACGATGTCGTTCGTACCGTCGGTGAGCCTTACGTCGATCAACTCGTCATCTCCGTCGATGTTTATCGCGTTTATCCCACTGGATCGTGGATTACTGTAGGCTGAGAGCTTGGTCTTCTTTATCGTACCGAAGGCGGTGGCAAACATCAGGAACTGAGTGTCACTGAACTCCCGCACGTTCACGAACGCCGCGATACGCTCGCCAGCCTGAATCTCGATCAGGTTGATGATTGGCCTACCTCGGGCCGCACGCCCTCCCTGGGGGATGTCGTACACTTTCAGCCAATACACCCTACCGGCTTGCGTGAAGAAGAGGACGTAGTCATGAGTCGATGCCACGAAGAGGTGTTCGACCCAATCGTCCTCTTTCGTGCCCATTCCGTTCAGTCCGCGGCCGCCACGCCTCTGCCGCCGGTAGGTACTGACGGGTATGCGTTTGATGTATCCCGCGTGAGAGATCGTGATCACCATGTCCTCGTCGGCGATCAGGTCTTCCACCGAGAACTCACCTTCATCCGCGATGATTTCGCTGCGTCGAGGATCACCGAAGCGCGCGACCATGTCGTCCAGCTCCGATTTCAGTATCTCGAAGCGTCTCTCCTCGGAGGCCAGGATGTCTTTGAGATCCTTGATTTGAGCACGAACCTCTTCGAGTTCGGCCTCGAGTTTTTCGATCTCGAGCGATGTGAGCTTGGCAAGGCGCATGTTGAGGATCGCCTCGCTCTGCTTCTCGGACAGATTGAACTTTACCCTGAGCGCGGCGTCTGCAGCCGCGACATCGCTCGCGCCGCGAATGATCTTGATGACCTCGTCGATGTTGTCGACGGCGATCTTGAGACCCTCGAGGATGTGCTCGCGCGCCTGCGCTTTGTCCAAGTCGAACTGCGTGCGCCGCGTGATGATCTCGTGGCGATGCTCGACGAAGTGCTGGAGCGTCTCTTTGAGGTTCAGGACTTTCGGCACGCCATCAACCAACGCCAGCATGATTGCGCCGAACGTGGTCTGCATCTGCGTCCGTTTGTAGAGCTGATTCAGTACGACCTTGGGATTCGAGTCCCGCTTCAGCTCCATCACGATCCGCATGCCGTCGCGATCGGACTCGTCACGCAGAGCCGAGACGTCGGTGATCTTCTTGAGGCGAACGCCGTCGGCAATCTGTTCGATCAGGCGTGATTTGTTGACCTGGAACGGTATTTCCGTGACGACGATCTGCGCTTTGCCGGATGATTCTTTCTCTTCGACCTGCACTCGCGCTCGCATCAGTATTCGCCCACGCCCAGTCTCGTAGCAGTCTACTATGCCCTGACTCCCGTATATGTACCCACCTGTCGGGAAGTCGGGCCCGAGCACGTGCCCGCGGAGTTCGCTGATCTCACAATCGGGGTTGTCGATCAAGCACTTCAGTGCACCAGCCACCTCGACGATGTTGTGCGGCGGAATGTTGGTGGCCATGCCAACCGCTATGCCCGACGAGCCGTTGACCAACAGGTTTGGCAGCTTCGATGGCAGAACCGTGGGTTCCTCGAGGCGGTCGTCGAAATTGGGGATGTAGTCGACAGTGTTCTTGTCGATGTCCTCCAGCATCGCCACAGCCGCTCGAGTCAGCCGTGCCTCGGTATATCGATAAGCGGCTGCACTGTCACCGTCGACCGACCCGAAATTCCCCTGTCCGTCGACAAGTGGATAACGCAGCGAAAAATCCTGCACCATACGGACCATGGAGTCGTAAACGGCGGAGTCGCCGTGCGGGTGGTACTTGCCCAGCACGTCTCCGACAACCGTTGCGCTCTTCTTGTATCCCCGTCCGGGCTGTAGGCCGAGTTCGTTCATCGCATAGAGAATGCGACGGTGCACGGGCTTCAGACCGTCGCGTACATCGGGCAGCGCGCGCTGCACTATGACGCTCATCGAGTAGTCGATGAACGACTCTTTCAGTTCGTCTTCTATCAGGCGGGAGAGGATACGTTCGCGTTGGTTGGGGCCGGTCATTGCAGTCCTATTCATATACGAGAAAAGGGGCCACGCGGACCCCTTTGGAGGTCTATCAAATATACCCTCTTCGAGCCTCTAAATCAATCGCAGCATTGTGCCGTAAGCTCTTGAACCGAAGGCACTTACGGATGCGGTACGGTGTCTGATGAGAAGGAACGGAAATCTGCCCTCGAGATAGGTCGAAATAGCACCGGCAGCTGAGCCCAAAGGGCCGCAGCTGCCGGTGAGAGCCGATGGAGTTCGGCTCGGAAGCTTTGTCGCGACAGTTCCGTTAGCCGCCTGTTGAATCGCCTTCCTTGTGTCGCGTGATTGGCTTCATGTAGATGTGGATGATGCCTCCCGCGGCTCGCTCGCTGTGAAGCGTTTCGGCAGCTGCACCCTTCACGACTTCGATGCGGTCTATCCGGTCACGGGACAGGGTATCGAGGACGACGGCAACGGGCTGCGTCACTCTCACACCGTCGATGTACACGAGCGGTTCAGGTTCATTCGCGCTGTCCTCGGCACCACTAGAGTTGACACGAACCGTGATTCCATCGACAGATGAATCGTTCGAAGTTGTTTCGGCCAGCGTTGGTTGCGAGCCTCCCTCGTTCTGGAGCGGCAGCGGCAATTCGCACGCCAGCAGGGCCAATGCTAGTGTGGCAGTCGCTGCAAGGGCTGCTTGGGCAAGACGTTTACGAGGTCTGAATGTCATGAGCTGAATCCTCCGGAAGAGTGAAGAACGACTGCGAGAGAACGCCAGTGCGGCGACCGGGGCCTGGCCGAGTCGTGAGCCGACTTCTAGCAGTAATCTGCTGTACGTGCGGAGGCATGCGCCGCTCCTGAGCAGACGCAGGTCGCAGTCCGTCTCGACGGCCATCCGTAGGCGCGCCGAGTGCCACCAAAGGGCCGCATTCCACGGCAAGAGCAGCACGACGAGGAACGCCGCAAGCACGAGGCGTTGATCGCCTTTCCTCACGTGTTCCAGTTCGTGTCGGGCAATCAGCGAGCGCACGCCCTCGTCCTTATCGAGCACCCAGGCAGGCAATACGATCGTCTGCCCCTTCAGTCCCACCACCGCAGGGCCCAGAGCCGAGGACAGGAGAACCGGAATTCCCCCTACCCGAGCCGGCGTACACGACCGAACCTCCCGATCAAGTCGTCTCCACGACCACGAAAACAGTGTCAACAACACAATTGAGGTGGAGATCCAGAGGATCAGGATGGTACCGTCGAGAGTGTGGATGCTGGATTCCGCCGACGCCAAGAATCGGCTCGGCACCTGCCACAACGTCGCGGCTATGTCGGCTTCACTATTTTCTTGTTGAGATAGGGAAGACAGTGTCGGCAGGGCGTCGGGAACGAAAAGACCAACCACGGGCAACGAGACAGCGGCTGCTAAGGCAATCACCCAGGCCCACCGGGCAGCCCTGCCGAAAAGTCTGAGGCACCGTTCGGCCGCCACAGCCGCTCCACCCAGCAGCACTGTCACGGCCACGCTGTAGAGCATCCACGAGACAATCATTCGTCCACCTCCTCCAGCCGTCCGTCGAGCATCTGACGAATTCGACGCAACTCGTCTTGCGACACTGCTTTGTCGGACAGCAGACGGGTGACGAGCATCTCGCGAGATCCCAAGTAGACTTTGTCGAGCAGGCGCCGGAGCGTCCGGTCGCCGGCTACCTCGGCTTCGACGAGAGCGAAGTATCGGAACGCCTTTCCTTCCTTTTCGTGACGCACGTGCCCCTTGGCCTCCAACGAGCGCAAGACCGTGAGGATTGTCGTGTAAGCGAGGTTTTCGGCGAGGTGGTCCCTGACCTCTCCGACAGTTGCGGAGCCCCGATCCCAGAGCACAGCCATCACGTCGAGTTCACGGTTCGTTAGGTGTACCGGCACTTGAAGACCTCGGCTAAATCGTTGATTTAAAAACACATAACACGCTTCAACTCCACCATCCTCTGAAGTGAAACACTCTACTTAAATACTAAGTACGTAGTAAATCGTAAAATGTTCCCCGATCCACGGTAAGTAGAGCCCGATGCGTATTGGTTGAATAGAGCAGGGGGACTCGGGACGGCCAGTCCCAAGCCATGACAGTTATGGTGTTGTGATCCGTACCACGAGGCCTTCGATCATTACGGATCCCGTCGCCGGATCCATTCTGAACGTCACCACCTCTGCCGTCATTGCGAGACGTTCCAGGTACTCCGCCGGCACCGTGATCCGGTATGTTCCGGGCCGAAGGCCGAAGTAATAGAACGCCCCATCCGAAAACGCCGCCGTGCGAATTGTGGCGCCTGTCTCCTCGTTTTCGAAAATGAGAGGCATGCTGGCCGCAGGACTCTCGCCAGGTCCGAACACGACCTGGCCCGATACTTCGCCGGCCATCACCAGGGGGATATCCAGCCGCTCGAATGCGTTGGGACCGACGGCGACGCGGGTTGCGGGTGTTGCCGGAACCCAAAGGGGGTTGTCGAGCGACATCGAGTCAACGGACACCGTCTGCGGCTCGTACGGGAGCAAGTCCCAGGCGGCAAAGGCCCCGGAGGAGTCGGTCAACGCCGTTTGGGCGCCGATGCGCACACGAATGTCATTTGCGGGCGCTTCGTCCGGATCACGTCGTCCGTCCGCATTCGCGTCCAGGAACACAAAACCGACCAGCCCGGCTCGGCCAAGGCTCCGGCCATCGGAGAAGCTGACGGATTGTGAGCGGGTGTCCCATAGCACGGACCCCTCGAACATCTGCAGTCCGTCCACGCCGGTATCCTGTCGATAGGCATTTCTGCTCATCGCACGCAAAGCGTCGAACGCTGATGTGATATTGATCTCGAGGGCGGCACCTTCTTGCCGATTCCAACCGGCACCAATTTCTACGCGGATTGTTGCGGACAACCCGAAAGATAGCCGGGCCTGGGTCCGCACCAATCCCGAGTCGGGGGCGACGGCCAGGAGCGCCCGCGCATAT
>JBDGYW010000096.1:0-12980 GCA_039588935.1 Gemmatimonadota bacterium
ACTGCGGTCCAGGTCTAGGTAATCGGCAAGATCTGTGACAGTGGTAGGTTGCTCCTCCTCGATGCCGAGAAGATGATGGCACTGAGACACGGAAAGATCGGTGCCGCCGCACGCACACCCGTTCGAGTCGGTCATGAGGCGTTCGAACTCCCTGAGAGTTCTACGAAACGCACGTAGTTGTTCTTTCCGCAATTCTCACTCCATAGAAGGCCAGCCCACTGCTGCCACACACTTGAATAGTACTGCGGGCGTGAATCGACGCCAGGGGACGAAACGTGAGCCGGGTCCGCGGCGCACCTGGTTCTGATGAGATGCCAATGTTGGGTGTACCAGTGCCCTTGTCATGGGACCGTCACTACGATATGTTAGTTGCATGCGGCAACCAATGTATGTACCACCGATACGATGCGCAAGGTTGTTGCGCTACCGCAATCGGGGTGAAACACCAGAACGTCATATCTGAACTCTGCGCACGAGATCACGTGGAGGGCGCATGCACAGAATCTCGGAGATCATACATAGAAGAAGGGCGGCGTGTTTGAAGTTCAAGTCCATGGACTCGGAGGTGTTTGAGGCATTCCTCGCGATGGAAAGGGCCGCCTTTCAGCCGGGGGCTCTTTCGAAGCGATCAAAGGAACTGATCGGCGTGGGCATAGCGGTAGCCACTCACTGTGAGTCGTGCATCCAGTGGCACATAGAGAAGGCAAGGGAAGACGGCGCATCCGAGCGCGAAGTCTTGGAGGCGGTCGAAGTCGCCATGGAAATGGGAGGCGGGAAGGCAACCGTATCAGCAAGGTTTGCACTGGAGGTCATGGAGCAGGTATTCCCTCCCGAAACCTGATGGACGGGGAATCAACACCATGAAGTTCGAGTTCCTGACCTGCGATGTCTTCACGGAGCGGCCGTTCAGCGGGAACCCTCTCGCAGTGTTTCCACGGGCTGAAGGGCTCGACACTGACGCAATGCAGGCTATTGCCCGGGAATTCAATATCTCCGAAACCACGTTCGTGCTGCCGCGCGAATCAGCGCAGGCGGACTTCCACGTCCGGATCTTCACGCCGGCGCAGGAGCTTCCTTTCGCAGGCCACCCGACGATCGGAACTGCGCTTGCGTTGGCGTGGACTGGGGCGGCGCGGCTCGGGGAAGGGGCCAGCACGATTGTGCTGGAAGAAGAGGCGGGGTTGGTGCCAGTAACCGTTCGCAAGTTGGGCGGGAGGCCTGTCGACGCAGAGTTGAGCGTGCCCGCTCTACCCACCAGGGAGAACAATGCGCCGAGTCTCTCGGCGGTCGCGGCTGCGCTGTCGCTGGCTCCGGATGAGATCTTGGCAGGAGATGATCGACTCGAGGCCTGGGTGTGTGGCACAGCTTGTCTTTGCGTCCCAGTCGAGAGCATCGAGGCGGTTGGCCGCGCACGTCCGGACCTCAGCGTATGGAAGGATGCTCTTTCTGACACATCGGCGACAGGAGCATACGTATTCGCCTATGGTGGTCAGAGGACCGACAGCGACATCCACGCGAGGTTCTTCGCTCCTGACCTCGGTATACCGGAGGACCCAGCTACCGGCGCGGCTGCATCGGCGATGGGTGGTTATCTGGGTTCACGGTGCTCGGATGAAGATGGGACTCGCAGCTGGATCATCGAGCAGGGAATCGAGATGGGTCGTCCGAGTGAGGTGCATCTGACCGTTGAAAGGCGCCAAGGAGTCGTCTCAGCGGTGTCGGTTGGAGGACGGGCAGTCCGAATATGCGAAGGCTCCATCGACATCGAGATCGTCTGTGTTTGAGCGTAAGGAGAATTCCGATGGTAACTTCGAGCAAGGAGTACTTCGACCAGATCGGGGCCGGTTGGGACGAGCTTCGCGAGGGGCTCTTCTCCGAGTCGGTCCGGGAACAGGCGCTGGTCGAGGCGAACGTACAGGCCGGAGAATTCGCCGCTGACATCGGAGCCGGTACGGGCTTTCTGACGGAGGCTCTTGTCACACGGGGATTGCGGGTGGTAGCGGTGGACCAATCAGAAGCGATGCTCGAGGCTCTCGAGCGCAAGTATTCTGCGGTTGACGACGTGGAGTGTCGTGTGGGAGTGGCGGAGGCACTGCCAATCGACGATGGGGCTGTCGATCACGCCTTCGCAAACATGTTCATTCATCACGTCGAAAACCCGCCCGACGCCATCCGTGAAATGGCGAGAATCATCCGCCCTGGTGGACGGTTGGTGATCACCGATCTGGATGCGCACGACCACGAGTTCCTCCGCGAAGAACAACACGATCGTTGGCTAGGGTTCGAACGAGACGAAGTACGTGCGTGGCTGGGCGAGGCCGGCCTCGTCGACATAAGAGTCGGGTGCGTCGGATCGGACTGCTGCACGAAATCGAGCGCAGGTGAAGACATCGAAGTGGGCATCTTCATTGCCTCCGGAAAACGGCCTCGACAGCGCAGCCGGAAGTCAGACAAATGCTGCTAGATCTGCGAATCCCGATACTTGCGGCCCTGAATCGGGGAGAACCCACGCACTCCGCGCGTGCGCGGAGGCGAACGTGACCGCCCAAGGAGGTGCCTCTATGACGGCAGACATGGAACTGAAACTCGACGGCTACCGCTACGCAGGCGTTCGCGCTCTAGTACTCCTTCAAGAGCAGGAACTGAGGAGCTTCGTTGATACTTGGAAAAAGGCAAAAAAGGCCGGTGTCACGCTTGAAGGCTTCAAGGACCCAAACTACAAGTCTATGGAGACTCTGTTGCAGCATGTGTTGTGGTGGGCTCGCGACTACATAGTCTGGAGCTGTGAAATGCTGGGACTTACAGACCCTGAGATCGATGAGGTCCCGGAAGCAGGCGCGGTTGAGGAAGCGGCACAGTCATACCTCGAGCATGTGCTTGAACGGTGGGCGCACCCATTTTGCGAGCTTGATGAGGAGCCGTTCTTCAAGCCGCAGTACAAGACGAGGTGGGGTATTGACTACCCGGTCGAAGCATTGCTCGAGCACGCCGTTGTCCATCCAATGCGACATCGCCTTCAGCTCCTGGAGATGATGCACGCCGTGAAGACCTGAACAGGGAGTGTCGATGCTGCTCCATCGTTCGCCCGGACGCTACGCAGGAACGAGTGCTCCAATTTGCGGCCACCGCAGCATGATAGGACGTGTCGCCTTGCGCACTACGGGCATTTGCACGGAAAGAAGGGGACAGAGGCTATGAGCCAACGAAAAGTAGCGTACAACATCTGTACCTTGCTGTTGCTGGCTGTGCTCACTACGGCTTGGTCTCAGAAGGACAACGGAGAGGCTGACGCCCCACAGATGACGGGCGCAGATACAGGGAGTGTAGCCGCCGGGAGATTCCGCCTCCGGTATGAGATCGAGGGCACCGGCACTCCGATCATAGTGATCGGGAGTTCTGTTTACTACCCACGCTTCTTCTCGCAGAATCTGCGCCGGCACCTTCGTATGGTGTTTCTCGATCACAGAGGGTTTGCGCCGTCACCTGGCCCCGTGGACGCGGCAGCGTTTGCACTCGACACACTGCTCGACGACATCGAACGCGCCCGTCAGCAACTAGGGCTCGGGCGCATCGCAGTAATCGGACACTCCGGTCATGCATTCTTGGCGCTCGAGTATGCCAAGAAATACACGGCGAATGTGTCACATGTGATCATGATAGGAATCGCTCCGGACTTTGGCGCGGAGAATACTGAACGGATGGTGCAATACTGGGAGGAAACGGCGTCCGCAGAGCGAAAGGCCGCACTGGAGACGGCCCGGGCCCGCGTTCCGGACGAACAGCTTGCCGACTTGCCACCCGGGGACGCATTCATCAGAGGTTATATCCGTGACGCCCCTCAGATCTGGTACGACGCTCAATTCGATTGTACGCCGTTGTGGGAAGGTGTGGAGTTGAACGTTGACATGATCAATCATGTTTGGGGACGCACATTCGCCGACATCGACGTCACTCGGGGGCTGGAGTCATTCGACAGGCCCGTGTATATGGCACTTGGTCGCCACGACTTCATTGTGGCACCGCCATATACTTGGGAGCCAATCCAACCATTGTTCCGGGATTTGACACTGCACATTTATGAGAGAAGCGGCCACAATCCGCCGTACGAAGAGGCAGCCCTTTTCGATCGGAATCTCTTGGAGTGGATGGCCCAATATGAGTAGCGATGGAAGTCTTGGGATGCACGCGGCGTGATGAACAACGGAGGGACGGAAAGGGAATGCAGCAGAATGCAAATTGATTGGGGGCCTCGACGCGCTCTAACTGACCAGCCGAAGAAGACGTCCAGTTGCTGTGGGCAACGCGGCGACAACGTTGCTGACGATTCCAGACGCCGTACGTTCGGCTATGTCCTAGACGTCTTCAGGAGAACGGGCAGAGCTCCAACCCACGCTGAGATCGCGACTGCGCTCCAGGTTGCGGACAAGGGCGTCACGGACGATCTGCGGGCGCTCGAGGATGCGGGCGCGCTGAGGCTTGATCCTGATGGGTCGGCCATTCTCGATGCGTATCCGTACTCTGCTGTACCCACTAAACACACCGTCCGGCTTTCGGATGGGCCATTGCTACATTGCATGTGTGCGATTGACGTGTTCTACGTTCCATTCTTGACGGAGTCGGACGTCAGAATCGAATCTCACTGTCATTATTGTGAAGCCGGGATACGCTTAGCGGTTCACAACGGAACGCTGGCTGGGGTAGACCCGCCAGCCATTGTGGTATGGGATAGTGCGGCGGCCTACGACTGCCCGATGACGAATTTTTTCTGCAGCGAAGAGCACCTGCGGCTGTGGCGTGAAAGCGCTCCAGGGGAACAGGGGCAACAGATCGATCTGTTTGCGGCACTAGACCGAGGAAGGATTGCTGCCGCTCGCATTCGCCGCGCACTCGCAGAACCGCGATCGACTGGATGCTCAAATGGCCTCGATGAACTGCGGTAGTGGAAATGGCGAGGCCGCTCACAAGCCGGCGCTGAGGCAACGATCCGGGAACACCGACATGGCGTACTATCCATGAATCAGAACCAACCGCAGTACGTAGCGTTCTTCTGTGCGTACGCCCCTATACAGCTTATCCACGCGGCTGGCTTCATTCCCTATCGGATACTACCTGTCGGTCCTGCACCCGACGCGGCTGGGGCTATCATCCACGACAACATGTGCCCACACGTCAAGAGGGTGCTCGATCGAGCGCTGGCGGGAGACCTCCCCGATCTTGCCGGGACCGTGGTAGTCAACAGTTGCGACGCGATGCGTCGGCTCAACGACGCTTGGCAGAATGCTCGGCCCAACGATCGGGTGTTGCTCCTCGATCTCCCTGTGACGCGGAGCGACACGAGTGTCGCCTACTACGCCGGCGAGCTTCGCCGGGCGTGCGCGGAGCTGAGCCGCTGGGCGGGCAGGGCAGTGACCGCTGAGCAATTGGCCAACAGTAGTAGCCTTTACCGAGTGCTCGCCAACGAGCTGCGAGACGTGGGTGAGCGCGTGTCCCGCGGCACCGTTCCCGGGGGATGGGCGTGGCTGCAAGAGATCCATAACCGCTCGGTGACGGGGCCGGTCGAGGCGACACTGGAGACACTAGGAACGCTCGAGTCCGCGGGCCGTGACCCGTCATTCGATAGGGATGGAGTCCCCATATACGTATTCGGAAACGTGCTTCCCGATCCGGAGGCTTGGGAATTCTTCGCCTCATGTGGCGCAAGAGCTGTGGCCAACGACGTGTGCACCGGCTCTCGCCAAATCGTTGAGTGTGACCTCGATGGCAGTGAGGACGTGTTCACCACCATCGCTCGTGGCCTGCTCGGGAGGCCCGCTTGTGCGCGGACCATCGATGTACATGAAACCCTCGCGCAGCAGGTGGTGGTAGACGCGAAACAATCCGGGGCGCACGGCGTCATCGCTCATGTGATGAAGTTCTGTGATCCGTACGTCGCGAGAATGCCTTCGGTACGCGAGGCGCTCCGCACCGCTGATCTGCCGCTGCTGATATTGGAAGGGGATTGCACGTTGCGGGCACTCGGCCAGCACAGGACCCGCGTCGAAGCGTTCGTTGAGACGCTGGCAGGAATGCCGTCATGATGTTGTCTTACTTCGAGGAAATGGTGGGAGGCCTGGAGGCGAAGCTCCGGGTCGAGTCGAATGGCGAAATAGCGCGAAAACGCCTCGCGCTGGAGTTGGCCCGTCTGGGCGTGCGGCTCTTTTCCGGCAACGAGACCGTGGCTTGGTGTGGGGTGCTGGTGCCCTTCGATCTGCTCAACGCGATGGGTATAACCTCGTGCTTTGCGGAGTTCGTCGGTTCTGTACTTTCGTCTAGGAATGCTGCGGCTCCACTCTTGGAACTGTCCGAACAGGCCGGATACGGAACCGACGGATGCAGCTACCACCGCACCGTCGCTGGGGCCATGCTGAAAGGCTTGATGCCCAAGCCGGACTTTCTCATTGCGACATCGACACCGTGCGCTGGGGGCGCGGCTGTGATCGAGAATCTGGCCCGTCATTTCGGGAAGGAGCTGTTCGTCGTCAACGTGCCCTATGGAGACGATGACGACAGCGTCACGTATTTGGCCGAGCAGTACCGGTCGATGGTGCGTTTCGTCGAGGGGCAGACCGGCAGAGCTTTGGATCCCGAGGAGCTGCGGCAATCGGTTGAACGCACCAACCGCGCTCGTGCCGCGATGGTTGGAATGTACGAACTGGCGCGGACCGTGCCGACTCCGGCGCGGCGCAGGGATTTGGTGAACTTCGGCATGGTCATTTCGCTGTTGCTGGGAACCGAAGCCGCAGTAGAGGTGTGTGAGATCTACCGAAGCGAGTTCGCGCGCAAGGTAAACGCGAACGTTGCCGGAGTGCCCGGAGAGCGGCTGAGGCTCATGTGGCTACAGAACCGCATTCAGTTTCAGAATCCATTGGAAACGCTGCTCGAGGAGGAACACAGGGCGGCAGTAGTGATCGACGAGCTCAACCACGTCGGATGGGAGCCATTGGATCCAGAAGACCCCTTCATTGGCATGGCCGCGCGCACCTTGTCGATTCCGTTTTCGGGATCGGTTGAACACCGCCTCAACCGCCTACGGCAGCTGGCGCGCGCCTACAGAGTGGATGGGGCGATCAACCCCTGCCATTGGGGCTGCCGCCAGGGTACCGGCGCCAGGGGGCTCATCCAGCAGGGTTTGCGTGCGGTCGGCGTACCAGTTCTGAACCTAGAGGTCGATTGCGTCGACGCCCGCAACTTTGCCGAGGGTCAGCTCCGCACTCGCATTGAAGCGTTCGTCGAGATTCTCGAGGCAACGCACGACGGAGTCGGGTTGGAGGGATGAAGGGGACGTTCTTCCTTGGGATCGACATCGGGAGCCTCTCTTGCGATGCGGTGATTGTCGACGAGCGAGAACGGCGCGTTGCGGCCACGGT
Source organism: Gemmatimonadota bacterium (assembly GCA_039588935.1). GTDB lineage: Bacteria > Gemmatimonadota > Gemmatimonadetes > Gemmatimonadales > GWC2-71-9 > JBDGYW01. Next base: position 7,407 of record JBDGYW010000096.1, read on the forward strand.
GGTTCCAACCGGCGCGAGAAACATCGAGGCCATCAGCCGCGCCAGGCGCGAGGTTTTGCAGTCGGCGGGCATAGGTGCGGAAGCCATCGCAGCTACGATAGCCACAGGCTACGGGCGTGACCGGGTGGAGGACCGCCTCGCCTCGGTTACGGAAATCACGTGTCACGCCCGCGGCATAAAGAAGCTCTTGCCCAGCACCGACGTGTTGATCGATATCGGCGGTCAGGACAGCAAGGCGATGCGGCTCGACCCAGCTGGTTACGTCATCGAGTTCGCCATGAACGACAAGTGCGCAGCGGGCACTGGGCGCTTCCTCGAGGCAATGGCACGGGCGTTGGCAGTCGACATTGCCGAGCTCGGACAACTCGGAAGCGGGGCTCGAGGAGACCTGTCTTTGAGCAGCATGTGCACAGTGTTCGCGGAGAGCGAAGTGGTATCACTGATCGCGGAAGGGACTGACGTGCCGGATATCGTACAGGGCCTCCACCGCGCAATTGCGTCGCGCATTCAGAGCATGGCACGCCGAGTCGCCGCAGACTTGACGCATCTCAACGTGGCCATGTCGGGCGGTGTCGCAAGAAACCCTGGAGTGGTACTGGCATTGGAGCAGGCGATCGGAAGGCCGATATCCGTTCCACCCGATCCTGATACCGTAGGTGCTCTGGGGGCGGCACTCATAGCCCGAGAGCGATCCCTGGGTCGAGCAAATGGCAGGTAGCGAAGGTCGTTTGCTCGGGTGGTGGAGAGATTGGGTCGGCCGGGAGATGTGTCGTCTGAGCATCTCACCTGTTGCGGTGCGTGAGCGCCTTTGCCACCTGGCAAGGTACCCGTGGGAGGGACGGGCAGGGACCACGCATGAGCCCTGGCACGCGCACCGCTCGTGCGCGACTCACGGCATTCTTGGCGGCCGGCGTGCCCGGCGAATCAACAGCGGGGCGGCCTTGAATAGGTACGTCTCCTTGGCAAAGGACCTCGAGATGGAGAACGCCATCCTCATCACGCCGGCTGATATCCATTTTGATATTCGAGCCATCCTCAAATGCAGGTGGGGTTGTGATGATACGCTAACCGATACCAACCCCAGATGCTGTGCTCGAGGGACGACATTTCGCGAGCGTGTCGACATGATCAGGAGCTATGAGAATGTCCTGCTCTTGCACTCTCACGATCAGAGACAGCTCGGTGTTGCTGTCCTTGAAACAGAGAGGGCCGCATTCTTGGACGGGTACTACTTCGCATCCGCAATTCGCTGCTGCTCATTGTGCAAGGAGTGCAGTGTCCTGACTGGTGGCACATGCCCGACACCAAAGAAGATCAGACCATGCGGTGAGATGTTTGGTATTGACGTGTTCAAGACTGTGACGGCGCTTGGCCTTCCGATCTCTGTTCTTGCGGAGAAGCATGACATTCAGAACAGATACGGCTTCGTGTTGATAGACTGAGCGGGATTTCGTTTCCAACGGTCGCTTCAGCATGGACGATGCTGCCGAATCCCTCATGAACCGAACACCTTGGAGAAGCCGGAGCCCAAGTTTGCGATTCAGCAGTTCGATCGAAATTCGCAAATACGCGAAGGGGACTTCAGATGGCAATCAAACGCGTCTGGCATGGATGGACAACGTCAGGAAATGCCAACAGATATCAGCAGCTTCTTCTCACAGAAGTAATTCCCGGAATAGAGGCCAAGAGGATTCGAGGTTATCAGGGTATCGAAGTGCTACGGCGAGATCTGCCTGATGAGGTCGAGTTCGCCACGATCATGACATTTGAGTCGCTTCAATACGTCATCGACTTTCAGGGAGAAGACTACACCCGGAGCTATGTTCCCGACGCGGCGAAAAAGCTGCTGAAGAGCTGGGATCATGCGTCGGTACATTACGAAACCGTCGAACACGGAGGATTTGGCTAGGGCAAGTCTTCTGATCTAATAACGCAATAACATCATTCACAACAATAGGTTGAGGACGGCGTCGTCGCACTTGCTGTAGAACTGGCCGGTCTCCTCTGGAGATTTGGAACACAACATACAGCGTATTGCATAACGAGAGGCGTTGATGAACAAGTTGCAGGAGATTTCTCGGGATAGGAAACGAGCGCACAGCAAGCTGCTTGCCCTGAAGTCGGACGTCTACAAGGCGTTCCTGGAGATGGAGAGGGCCGCATACTCGGACGGTGCGCTACCGAAGAAGACCAAAGAGCTGATTGCGATTGGCGTCTCGGTATACGCCAACTGCGAGTCGTGCATGCAATGGCACATTGAGCAGGCTGCGTCGTCGGGGGCGTCCCTCCGAGAGGTCCTGGAAGCAATTGAGGTTGGGATCGAGATTGGGAGTGGCAAGCCGACGGTTGCAGCTCGCTTCGCGCTCGACGTCATTGAGGACGCCTTTCCAAACCAATAATTGCCGTTCTGGGAGCTGAGATCATGAGTGCCGCCATGCTCGGTCGGCTCGGGTCTCCTCTGTTCCCGCATCGTGACTCTGGGCGCAACCGCGTACTCAACCGAAGCTGCGCAAGCTTGCCCCACCGCGGGAAGTTCGCGAAGCAAGTCCCCTAACAGTTGGATTGACAGTACGAATTATTGTTGTATGTTACAACTATTGCTTGTACCATGCACCAATATTCGGACGGTCGCGTGCACCTAACTTGACGCTCCATTTCCCCAGGCCCGCTCTAACGCGAGGTCAAATCCGTGAACAGGAGAACGACAATGCAACCGAAGGTCACCATCCTTGCGAGTTTGCTTGCCATACTAGCCTGCAGTTCGCCCCCACCGCCCAGCACCGAAGATTCCGCTGCCACACAGCCGGTAGTGGTCTCGACTGCGTGGCTTGCGGAAAACCTCCATGACTCGGACGTCATCACGCTGCACGTAGGCCCACGGGGATCGTACGAAGAAGGGCACATCCTTGGTGCCCGCAACGCCTCCTTACGGCGAATGCTTCGGGTCAACGAGCACGGCATCCGAGACGAAATACAGCTCGCTAGCGTTATCGCAGAAACGCTCGGAGCCTTTGGGGTAAACGGTGGTTCGCGGATCGTCGTGTACTTCGCCGACGAGCGTGCCACATGGGGCGCCGCGCGTTATCTGCTCACCTTGGATTTCGTCGGGCTGAAGGGTCGTGTCAGCTACCTCGACGGAGGCTTGCTCAAGTGGATGGCCGAACAGCGTCCTGTCTCCACGGAGGCTCCATCTAGCGAGGTCACCGTCCTCACCGTGCAGACCAATCCCGACGTGATCGTGGATCTCGATTGGTTACGCACGCGACTTGGTCAACCGGGGATAGCCGTCGTGGACGGTCGGCCGGTCGAACGGTACTCGGGCCTCGTGGGAAGTCATGACCGCCTCGGGCATATTCCCGGCGCTGAAAACATCCCGTTCCACACACTACTCGCTGAAGAACCGCCATACGTTTTGAAGAGCCAGCAGGAACTCAAAGACATATTCGCAGACGTCGGCGCGAGCCCGGCAGACACTGTAGTGGTCTATTGCGAGACGGGGCTCTGGGGAAGCCTGCCGTACCTTGCTGCGCGGTACCTCGATTACGAGGTGCGCCTCTACGATGGTGCGTTTGAAGAGTGGAGCTCGATCGACGAACTGCCGGTCGAGACGTCTGGGAGTGGCGATGAGGGCCGTGCGTAAACCTCGCCACACACCTCCACTCCTTCCCAATAGCCAAAACAACGAGGTACAAGCTCAATGCGCAGAGTATCGAGGAATTGCGAACGGTCGTCGGCCAGTCATAGGCTGAAGCATGTGCTCTTCACGGTTGCTGTCACGACAGGATTCGTTCTGGGCCTTTACTCACTGGTGCTCGCTTCTGTCAACGCCGCCGGCGTGGCATCAGAGCCAAACGCAGGGCTGGTACGCACCGCCACGCCAGCGGATGCCGACCTGATGGCAATGGTTCTTGGTGACCTCGCCGACAAAGAACTCGTATATGTAGTTCTGGATACAGCAGCGTTCGGTCCAGACCAAGGAGCAAGAACTGCGGCTCGAAGAGCAGCAGAGGATCTTGCCGACTCTGAGATGATTACATCTGTCCGGTTCCTGAGTCCTGCAGATTCCCAATTCACGACGATTGTGGCGGAAAACGGTATCGGCCGGTTTCCGGCGGCACTCGTGGTGAAGAGGGATGGCGGCATCGTACTGGTGACGCACGATATCAGCGAGGAGAGTCTAAAGCACGCCTACATGACTGTTTGGGGAACGGCATCGTCGTGTGAAGACGCCGGTTCGGCAATCTATTGAATTTTGAAGCAGCGATGCTCAGCAAGCGTATCGGCCGCAGATAAGGTGCACGTCGAGAATGCTGCAGCGGAACGGCGGTTCGTTTTGAGGGTGTTGGCGAAGCCCTCCCGTAAGAGTGCGGTGAGAGTATTCCTGGCCTGTGCGTTGCTCATCGGCGTCAGCGCAGGGTTCGGAATAGTTGGGAGGGAAATGCGCCCCTTCATGGCGGCGGTGTATTTCACCTTGGGATTTGCCATGCAGCGCGCCGGTTTCTGTAGTGCAGCCCTTATCAGCGCAGTGGTCTTGAGCCGGGACACACGTGGTGTGATTGCCATCGTCATCGCGGTGCTGACAGCCATGCTTGGTTTTGGACTCATGCACACCTTAGGGATGACCACCGTGTATCCGAGCCCCATAAGCCTTGCACCTGCAGTCGTCAGTGGATTGCTCTTCGGCACCGGGATGGTCTTCGCAGGCGGATGCATCAGCGGATCACTCTTCAAGGTCACCGAGGGTCGCGTGCCTTCGATGATGGCGCTCACAGGCATCTTTGTGGGGATGGCATTGGGAATTTCTTCGTGGGGACAACGGGGCATAGTGTACCTGGCCGAGATCAGCGTGAACTTGAATCCCGCCCCGAACTTGGCTGTGACCAGTGGCCATTCCTTTTCACACCTGGCAACTGGTGTCGCGCTTATCGGGCTCGCAGGGGCGAGCGTGCGCTTTCGCCGACGGGTCTTGGAATTCAGGCCGAGTACAGCGTTTCCCGTTGATCGTGGGTGGCCTTTGTTCGGCGTTGCGTTGATCGTAGGTCTGTTGGGTTGGGCAGCCTTTTGGATCGGCCCAGCCCTCGGCAGGCATTATCCTCTTGGTGCAAGCCACATTCCAAGCGCAGTTTTGCGCTTGGTCCTTCATGGAGAAGTCCGTTTGGTCGGTCTACTGGGTTTGAGTTTTGTATTGGGCTCGGCACTTTCTGCGTGGATGCGTGGCGACATCCAATGGCGGAGCGCGCCCAACGACACCCTTGCAATAGCGTTTGCGGGAGGTATCCTCGCGGGGTTTGCTGCCATCATGGGCCGCGGCTGTTTTGTCGGTCAGGTCCTGTCCGGTTGGGCTTTGCTTTCGTCACACGCCCTAATCTTTGGCGTCACCATGATCCTGGCCAATTGGGTGACCACCCTCTGCTACGTGCGCGGGTGGAGATGATCATGTGGAGTTACAGTAGGCCGCTGCTTACAGGGCGCTCGCCGGTTCGGAGAGAATCCAGATCGCGTGGTTTCATCGAGTCTGTCCTCCAGGACATTCATTTCGGCATCCGCTCACTCCGGCGGCGCCCGCTCTTCACC
>JBDGYW010000097.1:0-12938 GCA_039588935.1 Gemmatimonadota bacterium
AGCAATCGCAAGTGTCCGCTCGGTCTCCGTCCAGGCCTCGTCGTATCGCCTCGCATGTATGTATGCGGCAGCCAGGTCGCCGTTGATCGGACCTGACATGGGATCGAGTTCCCGGGCGCGCGTCAACATAGCGATAGCCTCGTCGTGGCGACCCATGTGAGACAGAAACCATCCGAAGAAATGATGCCCGATGGCCGATCTCGGATTGAGTTCGATTGCCCTGCGATACGCCTGTTCCGCTTTGTCCCATTCTCGGCCGAGGAAGTGGACCTCTGCTAGCGACTTGTAGGCCTGCCCATAAATGCTGTCGAAAGCCAGGGCTCGCTGGACAGATTGGAGAGCCAGGGGAATCCCCTCCGCCATCGGTAGATGATCGTATTGCGCAAGCATGTTGTACGTATCGCTAAGACCCACGTACGCCGCGGCATACGTGGAGTCGATCGCGACCGCCTGGTTGAACAACCCGACGGCCCTCCGCATCCCGGGCCCATCCCGTTGATTCCAAGCCTCGCGGCCCAACAGTACCAAATTGAACGCTTCAGGATTCACCGGTCGAGCCTGCGCGAGATGTGCTTCTTCAGTTGGAGTGAGCGTCAGCGCCACCTCGCGAGCGATGTCGCTGGTAATGGTACGCTGGATGGTCAGCACCTCCGTGAGATCGCTCTGGTAATCTTGCGACCACAGGTTGCGCTCCCGGAACGCTCCGATCAGCGTGACGCGCACCCGCACCGAGTTGTCCTCCCGCTGGACCGTGCCGTCGATGACCGCGTCGACGTTGAGTGCCGTCGCGATTTCCGGAACCGGCTGCTCGGTATCGCGGTATTGCAGGACCGACGTCCTCGACATGACTCGCTCGAACGCGGAAAGCTGTTGCAGTTCCGCAATCAACGCATCGTGAATCCCGTCCGCGAAGAAGGTCTGTCCGCTGTCGCCCGACAGATTGTCCAGTGGCAATACGGCGACTGACGTGATGCCGGCTGATGGAGCCAACTTGGGTCCCCACAACAACGCAGCCGTCACGAAAACCACAGCTGCGATCGCCGTCAGCCACACTGCCGGCAATCGTCGTCTGCCAGACCGACCATTGGCGCGATCCTCAACGTGACCTTCAACGATAGCAGTCGCAAAGCCCGCAGCCGTTTGGAAGCGGTCCTCCGGAGCCTTCGAAAGGGATCGATGAACGGCAGCTTCGACATGGCCCGGCACCGCATCATTCAGTTCCCCGATGGGCGTCGGTGGTTCCGAAAGCATGCGCGCGAGAATTGCCTGCGCGGTATTGCCGGTGTGGGGGGCTTCTCCCGTCAGCATCTCGTAGAGCACTGCCCCCAAAGCGTAGATATCAGTCCGTCCGTCGACCTCAAAGTCACCAGTAAACTGTTCCGGACTCATGTATTGCGGAGTCCCGATCGCCATACCAGTTTCAGTCAAACGCGTCCCGCGGGATTCCGCCCCCGCAATTGCAATCCCGAAGTCAGCGACGACGGGCTGCCCGTCTTGGAGTAGAATGTTCTCGGGCTTGATGTCACGATGTATCACACCGCGTCGGTGGGCATAATCCAACGCCCTCGCAACAACCTTCGCAATCTCGATCGCTTCTCCGATGGTAAATCGTCGATCGACGTCCAACTTGTGCCGCAGCGATTGTCCGTCGAGGTACGGCATGACATAGAACAGCAAACCGTCGACCTCTCCGGAATCGTGCAACGGCAGTATGTGAGGGTGTCGGAGTTGCGCCGTGACGTTGATTTCTCGGAGAAATCGATCGGTGCCTACCGCGGCGACGAACTCGGGACGGAGAACCTTGAGCGCGACATCGCGATCGTGTTTGATGTCGCGCGCGAGATACACGACGGCCATGCCACCGGCGCCGATCTCGCGTTCGATGGTGTAGCGGTTCGACAATGCGGCATTCAAGCGGTTCTTGGGGTCGCCCATAAGCTAGTAAAGCTGTACCTGATATCCGTTATTCACCAAACCCTGCTAGCGAATACTGGCTGCACGTTGCACAGACTGCCGTACCCCAAGGCCGTATTTGCAAATGGCGCGCACAGACCCTGCAGTGAACTTGATGAAGTTCATGGACCTCGGCTATCCGGCAGTGACATCGGCTCAATCCAGCCGGTTCCATTCTCGTGGTGAGCTGTTGAATCCACACGCCGTCACACCCGGAGCCGAGGTAACGGTCCACCAACCACACCGCTATCTTTCGCCGATGCCCAACCTTCCCGAAGCCTTCACCAACGCGATCCGCGACCGCTATGTGGTCAAGCGAGAAATCGGCGTGGGTGGTATGGCAACCGTACACCTCGCCCTGGATGTTCGGCACAACCGTTACGTCGCCGTCAAGGTGCTCAAGCCGGAACTCGCCGCGTCATTGGGCGCGGAACGGTTCCTCAAGGAAATCGAGATCGCTGCTCGCCTGACGCACCCACACATCATCCCGCTCCATGATTCTGGTGAGGCTGCCGGGTTCCTATTCTACGTGATGCCGTTCATCGAAGGCGAATCGCTGAGAACGCGGTTGTTGGGTGAGACTCGCATCGACACGACTGCCGCACTCAGCATTGTGGAGGACGTCGGAGACGCGCTGAGCTACGCCCATCGGCAAGGCGTCCTGCACCGCGACATCAAGCCCGAGAACATCCTGTTCTCCGAGGGCCACCCCATGGTTGCGGACTTCGGCATAGCACGAGCCGTGAGCACGGCCGGTGGTGCGAACATAACCCGGACCGGCTTGGCCATCGGTACGCCGGGGTACATGAGCCCCGAACAGGCAATGGGCTCGCGCGACCTCGACGTCAGGACCGACGTATACAGCTTGGGCTGCGTCCTGTGCGAGATGCTGCTCGGTGAACCTCCCGGCATCTGGCAGACGGACGAAGCTCTCAAGCTTGGCAGATTCACCGATTTGCCGGAACGTCACCAAACGCGCATCCGGGAACTCGGTGAATCGATCGAACGGGCACTGGTGCGCTCACTCACCTGGCGCGCGCGCGATCGTTTCGAGACCGTCGAAGCGTTTCTACTGGCCCTCCACGCCGAGGAAAGCGCTGTTCAGCACTACAGTGACACCGAAGTCGAGGAGATCGTGCGGCGCGCGGCCGACGAGCAGGTCGCGCACCCCACAGAGGATGGGATGTCGCTCAAGACGGTTCAACAGATCGCGAACGACGTCGGAATATCGCCCGATCGAGTCGAACGGGCAGCGCGCAGGCTGGACGTCCGCGAAGCCGTCGCGCCCCCGGCCAAGTCCGGACCGGGTGCCTTTTGGCTCGGGAGTCCGACGGTTATTGAGTGGGAAAGCGTCGTGGACGGCGAGATAACCGAGGCCGCGTATGATGACATCGTCGACGAAATACAGGCGAAGTTTTCGACCGAGGGACAGGTGGGCACGGTCGGTCGGTCACTCACCTGGCGAACGGAGAAACCCGTTCTCGGGAAAACCCGTGCGTTGCAGGTGCGCGTCACGTCGCGGGGCGGTTCGACGCGGATCCAGGTCCAGGAGCGGCTCGGCGAACTGGCCGTCAGCCTCCACAGTGCGATTGGGATCGGTGGTGGTGTCGGCGGGGTCGCTATAATCCTGGGTGTCGGCCTCGGGGTGCCGCTCGGCGCCCCGGAGATAGTGAGCCTACTCGCCGCCGGCTGGGCGGGCGGGCTGTATGCGCTCTCGCGGTCGATCTTCCGCACGGTGGCACGCAAGAAGCGCAACGATTTGGAGGAGCTCAGCGATCGCATCGCGGAGATCGCGGCCGATTCCGCTCGAGACCGCCTCGAAGACAACCAGACGGCACGCACCGTTACTACATGAGAGGCTCTCGGAGTCCGGTGAAGGACAGAAACTGGTGTTGGGACTGCGACTTTGCACAGACAAGTGATCCTGCCACCTTCTTGTCCGCACCCACACCAACGGTTTTCACTCCCCGCCCGCCGGTAGCGTGCCACACAGGCACGTGCGTGGACTGCAAGGTGATTCTCTAACACCTTTGGCGGACAAAAGACCAGGATGGTGACGTGATCGACATCCTCGTTCACCGGCGTCGCGATGGCTCCGCGGCCAAACGGTTCTATCGGAAGCTTCTGAAGGAGCAATGAAGGCACCCGTCGCCGACGCCTGCCATGATTCACGTCGCACCGCATTAAGTTGACTATGCACGTACGGATTTTCGAATGTCGGCCGTGCCTCGAGATTGGTGCTTCGGTGAAGGCGGCGTAGCTGCTCGAGACCCTGCGGAGACATCGAGAGTGTGACATGAGGCCTGTACCGCGGAGGCGGTTGACTTGACTCCGATTGCGGACATCGCGGCTGTAACTGCTCCGCCCGAGCAGCCAATCCGTGCTGAGGTCTTTGGCATCGAGCGCCTCGAGCAGCATGCAAAGAGCTTGGCGGCGGCCCAGCGGATTTTGGAGAAGCCACGCCGAGGCAAGCAGCTTCTCCCCCGAGTACGCGAGAACGGTCGAGTGTTGCTCGGGGCATACCGCAATATTGTAGGGGCTGTGCGGGAGAAGAGTGAGATCACCGCTGCTGAGGAATGGCTGCTGGACAACTTCCACACCGTGGATGAACAGCTCCGCGAGATTCGTGACCACCTTCCACATCGCTACTATCACCTCCTCCCGAAGATCGCAGAGGGTCACCTTGCTGAGTACCCGCGTGTTTATGGGTTGGCCTGGGCGTACGTCGCGCATACCGACAGCCGCTTCGAGTTGGAATCCCTCGAACGGTTCGTGCGAGCCTACCAGCGCGAGCAGCCCCTCACGATCGGGGAGCTGTGGGCCGTCGCCATCCACCTGCGTGTTGCACTCATCGAGAACCTGCGCCGCCTGGCGGAGCAGATCATTCGATCTCGGGAGGCCTGGGCCAAAGCCGATGAGTTGGCAGATCGCCTGCTGGGCCTCGGCGACCTGCCGCCGCAGGATGTCGATACCGTTCTTTCCCGCTTGAGTGACACGCCGCTGACAGATGCCTTTGCCGTGGAGTTGGTCCAGCGGCTTCGAGACCAGGATCGTGCGGTCATGCCGGTGCTGCAGTGGCTAAATGCACAGCTTCGCGCAAAAGGAACTTCCACGCAGGAGATCGTCGCGCACGAGCACCAGGCGCAGGCGGAGGCAAACGTCACGGTTCGAAACATCATCACCAGCATGCGATGGATGTCGTCGATCGAATGGCAGGAGTTTTTTGAGGACGTTAGTCTGGTAGATACGGTTCTCCGGACTGCTCCGGGTTATGACGCGATGGACTTCGCGACCCGGAACGAGTACCGCACTCAGATCGAGCTGATGGCCCGGAGATCACAATTCTCCGAAATTGAGATCGCGCACCAAGCCGTGGACAAGGCGGCAGCGGCAGTTGATTCTCCCGAGGACGACCCGGGATACTACTTGGTTTCCAACGGCAGAGAGGCTTTGGAGCAGAGCCTCGGTTTCAAAGTTCCTGCCGCCCTCAGGATTCGCCGCGCCGTTCGCAGCCTCGCGACTCCGGGTTATCTGACAGCGATCGCAGCAGTCACGGCCCTGCTGGTGGCAGTCCCGGTGTATCTCTCCTGGAGCGCCGGAGTAAGTCCTTCGATCCTCCTGGTACTCGGACTCCTCGGGACTCTGCCCGCGTCCGACGTAGGGGTTGCTCTGGTCAATCGGTTGGTTCCCATTCTCCTGCCACCCACGCTGCTGCCCAAACTCGAGCTTGCCGACGGCGTGCCCGAGGAATTCAAGACCATGGTCGTCGTGCCGACACTGCTCACGAGCCACGCCGAGATCGAGGAACAGCTCGAGCGGCTCGAGGTGCATTACCTGGCGAACCCCGGGGGGCATCTTCACTTCGCGCTAATGAGCGACTGGGTCGACGCACCCGAAGAGACCATGCCGGATGATGCGTCGCTACTGAGTGAGATGGCCGCCGGCATCGATCGCCTGAACAAACGGTACGGTAGTCCACCTGGTGATGGACACCGGTTCCTGCTGCTGCACCGGCGAAGACTCTGGAATGAGAAGGAAGGGCCGAAAGGAAAGTGGATCGGCTGGGAGCGGAAACGTGGCAAGCTCCATGAGCTGAATCGACTGCTTCGCGGTGCAACCGACACTACGTTCATTCCCATCGCTGAACGGCAACCCGCAGTTCCCCAGGATGTTCGCTTTGTCATTACGCTCGACTCTGACACGCGGCTCCCCAAAGGCACCGCATACCGGCTGGTCGGGGCGTTGGCCCATCCTTTGAACCGGCCCCGATACGACGAGGCGAAAGGACGAGTCGTGGCAGGGTATGCAATCGTTCAGCCCAGGATCACACCTTCGTTGCCGACGGGCCCTGGAAGCACTCCCTACCAAAAAATCATCTCCGGACCGGGCGGCGTTGACCCTTATGCGGCGGCGGTGTCCGACGTATATCAGGACCTCTTCGGCGAGGGCTCGTACACCGGGAAAGGCATCTACGACATCGATGCCTTCGATAAGGCTCTCGGAGGGAAAAGTCCGGAGAACACCCTCCTCAGCCACGACCTGTTCGAGGGTATGTTCGCCCGCGCCGGTCTCGCGACCGACATTGACCTGTTCGAGGAGTTTCCATCCAATTACGAAGTGGCAGCCCGGCGGACGCATCGCTGGGTGCGTGGTGACTGGCAGCTGCTGCCGTGGATTGCCGGTCGTGCCCGCGACGAGGCAGGTCACGCGTTGACAGTCGACCTACCCATGCACGGCCGGTGGAAGATGGTGGACAACCTACGACGCAGTCTGCACGCCCCCGGGGCGTTTCTGCTGGCGTTGGCGGCCTGGATCCTCCCTGGCATCAACCCGATCCTGTGGACCGGTCTGTTCCTCGGGTCAATTGCCGTTCCGGCGGCGATTCCGTTGCTCGACGGGCTCCTGCCCGACCGCAAGGGAATATCCAAGCGAAACCACTTCCGGGCCGTCCGCAACGATGCCGCCGTGGCCGCGCTGCAGTCATTGTTGGCCGTTACCGTGCTGGCGCATCAGGCTTGGCTGATGATCGATGCCGTATCCCGCACACTGTGGCGACTCTACGGCTCGAGACGAAATATGCTGCAATGGGTAGCAGCCGCGCACGCAGATTTTGGTGTCGATCTCCGGCTCCTGTCGTTTTATCGCCACCTTCGCAGGGGCGTGATCCTCGGCGCGACAGGCGCGGCGTTTTCCCTGACGCTCAACCCGAGCGTCTGGCCCGTTGCGGTGCCGTTCGCCCTCTTGTGGATACTCGCGCCCATGCTCGCATGGCGCGTGAGTCTTCCCCCACGCGTGCCGAAAAAGCTGATCCTTTCCCCTGCTCAACTGCGGCGCTCGCGGCGCATTGCCAGGCGGACGTGGCGGTTCTTCGAGACGCACGTCAACGAGCAAGAGAATTCCCTCCCGCCTGACAACTTTCAGGAGGACCCAGATCCGGTTGTGGCCCACCGGACTTCGCCAACGAACATGGGCCTCTGTCTCTTGAGCACGATGGTTGCCCACGACTTTGGTTGGATCGGGATCCAGGAGATGATCGACCGGCTCGAGGCCACGCTGGAGACGATGAACTCGATGCGTCGAGTCCGCGGTCACTTCCTCAATTGGTATGACACGCGCGACCTGCGGCCGTTGGACCCGATGTACGTGTCCACCGTCGACAGCGGCAATCTGGCGGGGCACCTCATCGCGCTGGCCCAGGGCTGCGGCGGCCTGAAGCGTCGGCCGCTCTTGCGCGCCGAGATCCTGGACGGAATCCGCGATGCCGTCGATCTGCTGCTTGAGTCGCTGGAGCATGCCGATCACCCTCAGCGAACGCAGATCGTTACGGCCGATCAGCTCGGTGAGGCCGCGAACGCGGTCGTGAACTTGTTGGAGAATCCCCCGACCTCACCTGAGGGATGGCGGGACCGCCTCCGGCAGCTCGAAACGGGAACCGACAATCTACTGGACATGGCTCGCGCGCTGACGGCGGACGATCCCGACGACTTCGAATCGGAAATCCTGGTCTGGGCGAAGGCCGCAAGGAATTCCGTACGCAGTCACTCACGCGACCTAATGCCGGCCGAGGAAAACTCCTCCGACACCTCGGAAGCTCCGAACGGTGCTGCGGGAACCCTCGAGCACCGTCTCTCTGCACTGGCGTTGCTGGCCGAACGAATGGTCAGCACGATGGACTTCCAGTTCCTGTTCGATCCCACCCGGAGACTGTTCTCGATCGGATACCGTGTGGAGGATGGGAACCTCGATCCGAGCTGTTACGACCTGCTGGCGTCGGAGGCCAGGCTCGCGAGCTTCGTTGCCATTGCCAAGGGCGATGTGCCACCGCGCCACTGGTTTCTGCTCGGGCGTTCCCTCACTCCTGTCGGAGTTGGTGCCGCACTGATCTCGTGGTCGGGATCGATGTTCGAGTACCTCATGCCGATGCTGGTGATGCGGCAACCCGCGCATAGCCTGCTTGACCTCACCAGCCGCCTCGTGGTGGGGCGTCAGGTTCGTTACGGCAACGAGCGCGGGGTCCCGTGGGGAGTTTCGGAGTCGGCGTACAACGTGCGCGATGTCGGCCTGACCTACCAGTACTCCGACTTCGGCGTTCCCGGGCTCGGCCTCAAGCGTGGGCTATTCGAGGACGTGGTCGTGGCGCCGTACGCCACGGCGCTCGCCGCCATGGTCAACCCCGCGCCGGCGTTGCACAACTTCGAGAGTCTCGAAGAGGTGGGTGCACTCGGTGCCTTTGGGTTCTACGAGGCTCTTGATTTCACACCGTCACGGCTACCGGAAGGTGCGCGCATCGCGGTTGTGCGTGCGTACATGGCACACCATCAAGGAATGACGATCGTATCGCTGGGAAACGTGGTGCACGGAGGTCTCATGCGCGATCGTTTCCATTCTCATCCCATGGTTCAAGCGAGCGAGCTGTTGCTCCAAGAACGTACTCCGCGCGCTGTCGCTGTTGCACGCCCACGCGGTGAGGAAGTCGAGGTCGCCGCCCACGTACGCGAGGTTGTTGTACCCACACTGCGACGCTTCGAGTCACCACACGACCTCACCCCACGCACGCATCTGCTCTCCAACGGCCGCTACAGCGTTGTGGTTACGGCGGCCGGTTCCGGGTTCAGTCGGCGGGGGGATCTCGCCGTCACCCGCTGGCGCGAGGATACCACGCGCGACTGCTGGGGCAGTTTTCATTTCATGCGTGATGTCGAGTCCGGTGAGGTCTGGTCTAGCGGGTTCCAGCCCTCCGGAACCGAGGCCGACTACTACGAGGTCGTCTACTCCGAGGACCGGGCCAAGATTATACAGCGGCACAGCTCGCTCACGATCACGTTGGAAATCGTCGTCTCACCGGAGGACGACGCCGAGCTTCGGCGGCTGACCGTCCGTAACACCGGGAGCCGCGATCGCGAAATCGATTTCACCTCGTACGCCGAGATCGTGCTCGCTGCGCAGGGTGCAGACCTGGCACACCCGTCGTTCTCTAACCTATTCGTGCAGACGGAGTTCGTGACAGGCTTGGACACGCTGCTCGCCACGCGACGCCCGCGTTCGGCCGATGAGCCGCGGGCGTGGTTGGCGCACCTAGCTACGGTCGAGGGTGAGACCGTGGGCGAGGTCCAATACGAGACCGACCGAGCGCGTTTCGTCGGCCGGGGCCGGGGAATCCGCACACCTCTCTCGGTGATAGATGGAGGTCCGCTCTCGAACACCGCAGGAGCGGTGCTCGATCCCATCGTGAGCTTGCGCCACCGTGTAGCCATCCCCGCGGGCGAAACGGTGAACCTCTTGTTCACGACCCTCGTGACGGGATCTCGAAGCGAGGCCCTCGAGATAGCTGAGAAGTACCGGCAGCCGGCGACATTCGATAGGGAAAGCACGCTTGCCTGGACGCAAGCACGAGTCCAGTTGCACCACCTGCGCATGAATCAGGATGAGGCGCACCTGTTCCAGCGTCTCGCCAATCGGCTGATCTTCACGGACCCCACTCTGCGGGCAACCCCACGGGAAGTGGCCGAGAACCAAGCTGGACCCTCAGGCCTCTGGGCGTACGGTATTTCAGGAGACCTACCAATCTGCCTGGTGCGCATCGAGGTTGAAGAAGAGCGTGACTTGGTAAGGCAGTTGCTGCGGGCACACGAGTACTGGTACCTCAAGGGCGTCGCCGCCGATCTGGTGATCCTCAACGCCAAGGAAACCTCGTACCAACAGGACCTCCAGCATTCCCTTGAATCCATGGTGGAGGCGATCCAGTCGGGCATCGGACAAGAGCGGGACGCCAAGCAGGGGAGCGTGTTCGTGCTCAGAGCCGATCTCGTGCCTCCGCGCGACCAGCAGCTCTTGCGGGCAGCGGCGCGTGTCGTGATCCTGGCGAGCCAGGGGACCTTGGCGGAACAAGTGGTTCGCCTCCTGCGCAGCAGACCCGGGCCGGTGCCGCCGACACTGCGCTCGCCGAGGGAGACGGAAGAGACTGTTCCCGCTCCACTCCTGGATTTGCAGTACTTCAACGGAATCGGCGGGTTTACCCGCGACGGGAGCGAATACGTCACGATTCTGGGGAAAGGACAGTGGACGCCGGCTCCTTGGATCAACGTGGTGGCGAACGAGGCTTTCGGGTTCCACGTATCCGAGTCCGGCGCGGGGTTTACCTGGTCCCAAAACAGCCGAGAGAACAAGCTCACACCTTGGTCGAACGACCCGGTGAGCGACACGCCCGGCGAAACATTCTACGTGCGGGATGAGGATACCGGTGTCATCTGGGGACCGACCGCCCTTCCTGTCAGGGAGGAAAACTGGCCGTACATCATTCGACACGGACAGGGCTACAGTCGTTTCGAGCACGAGTCTCACGGCATCGCACTCGAACTGCTACAATTCGTGCCGCTGACGGATCCGCTCAAGATCTCACGCCTCACCGTCGAGAACCGGTCCAACGTCACTCGGCGTTTGTCGGTGACTTCCTACGTCGAGTGGGTGTTGGGTGTGGAGCGCAGCTCGTCTGCTCCGTATGTGGTGACCGAGATCGATGCGGTCACCGGAGCCATGTTGGCGCGCAACCCGTGGAACGGGGAGTTCGCCAACAGAGTTGCCTTTGCCGACCTCGGCGGACGTCAAACCGCATGGACCGGAGATCGCCTGGAGTTCCTGGGACGCAATGCCAGCCTGGACCATCCGGCTGCGCTGGAACGGGCGCAGGGATTGTCGGGAAACACCGGCGCGTGCCTCGATCCGTGCGCCGTGCTCCAGACGTCGATCGAGCTGGAGCCCGGCGAGCGCACCGATGTGCTCTTCCTGTTGGGTGAAGTGAATACGGCTGAGGATGCGCAAGCGCTGATCGAGCGCTACCGCGCCGTCGATTGTGAGGCGAGCTTGCGCGAGGTGCGGGACCATTGGGACGACGTCCTCGGTGCCATCAGCATCGAGACGCCAGATCCGGCGGTGAATCTGCTGTTGAATCGGTGGTTGTTGTATCAAACCCTCAGCTGCCGCGTGTGGGCTCGTTCGGCGTTCTATCAATCCGGAGGCGCCTTCGGATTCCGTGATCAGCTGCAGGATACGATGGCGTTGGTGACGTCTACGCCCGAGTTGGTGCGGAGTCACTTGCTCCGGACGGCGGCACGGCAATTCCGCGTGGGGGACGTCCAGCACTGGTGGCATGCCCCGACGGGACGCGGGGTGCGAACTCGCATCTCCGACGATCGTCTCTGGCTTCCGTACGCGGTACTCCACTACGTGCACACGACCGATGATTGGCCGGTGCTCAACGAGGAGGTCCCGTGGCTCGACGCGGCGGATCTGGAAGCGCACGAACAGGAGGCCTACTTCCAACCCAGGGAATCGGAGGACTGCTCGACCCTCTACGAGCACTGCGCTAGGGCTCTCGACTTCAGCCTCCAGCTCGGCAGCCACGGGCTTCCCTTGATCGGGGCCGGGGATTGGAATGACGGTATGAACCGCGTGGGTTGGGAGGGCCGGGGCGAGAGTGTGTGGTTGGGCTGGTTCTTGGGGCTCAATCTGAAGGAGTTCGCGCCGATCGCCGAACAGCGCGGCGAGACGGAGCGCGCAGCACACTGGCGGGAGGTCGCGGGTTCCGTCGAGAAGTCGCTTGAGAACGAAGCGTGGGACGGGGAATGGTACCGTCGTGCGTTCTTTGATGACGGCACGCCTCTTGGATCGGCAGAAGGTGAGGAATGTCAGATCGACTCGATCGCACAGTCCTGGGCCGTGCTCTCCGGTGTCGCGGATGCGGACCGGGCGCGACGAGCGATGGGCTCCGTGGATCGACTCTTGGTCGACAGAGAGGATCGGTTGGTACAACTGTTCGCACCGCCGTTCGACCAGACCACTCGCGACCCCGGTTACATCAAGGGCTACCTGCCGGGTATCCGGGAGAACGGTGGCCAGTACACCCACGCCGCCACTTGGTCTGCCGCGGCGTTCGCAGCGTTAGGCGACGGCGACAAGGCAATGGAACTCTTCAGCATGCTGAGTCCTATCAACCATACGAGGAGCCGAGCTGATCTCCACCAGTATAAGGTGGAGCCTTACGTCGTGCCCGCCGACGTCTACTCTCAGCCTCCGCACGTGGGTCGCGGCGGCTGGACCTGGTACACTGGAGCTGCCGGTTGGCTCTATCGCGTCGGTGTTGAGTGGATTCTAGGAGTCCGCAAGCGAGGCCCGGTGCTGCAAATTGATCCGTGTTTTCCCAGGGATTGGAATAATGTGGCAATCCTTTATCGTCATGGCGGCACGGTGTATCGAATCGCGATCGAAAACCCCGACAGCGTCTCCCGCGGCGTATCCCAAGTTACGCTCGACGAAACCCTACTTCCGGCAGACGGGCTGATTCCGCTGTCTGACGACGGCGGTGATCACCGGGTGCGTGTCGTTCTTGGGTGACATCGTCCTGTGCGGGACCGGGGTGAGTCCTGCGGCAGGGGCTCAACTCCGGCGACAACAGAAAAAAGCGACTCCAGCTAAACCGAAGCCGCCTA
>JBDGYW010000098.1:0-12907 GCA_039588935.1 Gemmatimonadota bacterium
GGCAGTATCGTCAAAAACCTCTACCATGACTTCGTGGATATCGGCTTGCTTGTAGTGAATTCTCCCGCTTCTGATGATATCGACCTCCGCGTCCTTACCCCAGGTTCCGCCCATATGGACGAATTTAGACCTGTCGTGGAAGAGTGTAGCAAGCGTATCCGCATTTTGCTCAGCCATCCATTGCCACTTCGCTTTGGACAGATCAACAATTTCCTGTTCAGCGGTAGGATTTTGTGCGAAGGACCATTGCGCACTCATGATGACTAAGAACAGTCCGATAATTGATGTATTCATAATGATGATTCCTTTATGAGCTATATGATGATCGAGGTGGTGAACAATCCGCCCAGACCGTAGACGGTCACCTCTCGTCTCGTGGCGTCACTGACTACCGGAATCTGTTGTACTCTGCATCAGTGACGGGTTGTAGCCAGACGGTGCTACCCGCTAGCGAGTTGGTGACTACCGCAACATGAGTGAGCTCACCGGAAGGCGTAGCACCATGCCAATGCACGACATCGGGACCTATTTCAACTACATCTCCTCTTCTGAGTAATTGGATGGGCCCACCTTGCTCCTGATAATACCCGGCTCCTCTGGTGATCAGCAGGATCTGTCCCCCGGGATGTGAATGCCAATTGGTTCGTGCGCCCGGCTCAAACGTGACATTACCTATTCGGGAGCCGAAGACGTCCTGATCGGTGACCATCATTTCCACCCATACAGATCCGGTGAAGTTGTCGCTCGTTATTCTTCGTCCCCTGGGGAATACGGTACTTCCTAACTGACTGGCTGGGCTGCTCCCCTGCTGCACCTCCGGATCGTCGCTTTGTGCTCCACCCATGCCACGAGCCTCAAAGTCCATTTGCCGAGCTAGTACTTGGGACAGGAGATCTCGACCGGAGTTGGCCTCCGCTTGACCCACGTCAGATTCGATCAGGGCGAGAAGCTGCTCGAGCTGAGATCCCGTTACGCCGACATTCAATGCCAATCCCATGTGCGCGCCCGCGAACCGTTCTACCCCACCCATGCTCACAAGAGCAGCGACTGTCGTGATTTCCCTATCTAGATAACTGAGAACACCTCGGCCGAAGATGTCGGCAAACAGGTGTTCTTTCAGAAACAGCTCTATTGTAGGAAAGAAGGCCGAGTAGCCGCTCCTTGGTGTGTTTTGCGGCCGTCCGGTGAGGGCGCCCAATACTTGTTTGCCCTTTTCATATCTGTTCTCATTGTTCACCTGGGGCGTCGCTAACGGCCCAACCTCATCGTGTATACCTCGAGTCTCTCTGTCCTCCAATACAGCCATGAGGGTGTTTATGCCACTGAGGCTTCGCGGAAAGCCGCAGTAGGCATACAACTGCAGCAAGACCTCTTTGATTTCGTTGATGGTGAGCCCGGAATCCAACCCGGCATTCATAGCATGCGTCAACCGCTCCAGGTTACCTGTCGCGGTAAAAGACGCGATTAGTACGATGTTCTGCTGACGCGCACTCAAGGACTCGGTGTCGCTTGCTCGATCCTGCGCGTTCATTGGGCTGGAAACGCCAAGTAGTAGGACAGTGAAAGCAGTTAGAATGCGAACCATTCCGTTTTCCATTGTCTTCTCCTTTGCGGTTTCCACTGTCTCTGAACCATTTGGGGCACCTACGGGCCTGCCTATGGGCTAAGTAACCGGGTGAACGAGAGCGAGCCCAACTTCCAGTTGTCACCCTGCTGCACGTAGACTTCCGTGACCACAAACGGATTGGTGACCTCATTGCCGCCGACAACGGCGTCCAAACGAATTCTGTTCAAGAGGATGGCAGTCGTGCCGATGATACTCGCCGACACCTCCTGAATCTCCGCGTGCTTGTAGTGAATCCCACCACTTCGGATAACATTGAGTTCCTGGTCCCTGGACATGGTGCCCCCCATATGGACAAAGACCGCCTCTTCATGGAAGAGAGCATCCAGGGAATCCACTGTGCGCTCTGACATCCAGAGCCACTTATCTCTAGAGAGATTTATGATTTCTTGTTCCGCACTCGTTTGCAAAGCGCTGGCCCATTGTACGCCGATGATCAATAAAAACAGACCGATGGTTGGTGTTTTCATATCAATCCAACCCTTTCTCCGCTAGGAATCCGGATAGAAGATCTGCGATTTGGAGATTGTTCAGATCCGAAAACGGAAAGTGTGTGTTGCCTCGGATGCCTATTTCCGTCAGCTGCACCAGGGTTACATCTCCGCCATGGCGATTTACGGCATCTCTCCACAACCTCGCCATCTCTAGACGCACCCGCCATCCATCCTGGCCCGGGTTGGCGTGTGGCTCATCGGGTATGTAATCACCGTAGTAGATAACGATCGGGATCTCAGTGAGCCGCAAAAACTCCGACTCAGATACTGCGACTGCTTCGAGTGTACCACCCGAACTTGGTTTAGGCGGAGGTACTTCTCCTTCCGGAAACAGGAAGCCGCTTCCCGGTTCATACGAGGCTATGGCTCTTACATTCTGACTCTTGACTGCGGTGAGCCAGCCCATTCCACCGGAATGTGAATGCGTGACCAAGATTGCCGGGCCGATTCTATCGAACAGTGCGGAAACAGCATCAGACGTGACTTCTACATCGATCGGCCCGGTGCTGGGTGTCATGGAGCGGAAATACTGATTCAGTGCAGCTGAATCACGCGAAAACTGGACTCCGTCGAAATAGTTCGGCCATATGCCGATACGAAAAGTGCCAAACCATTGCTGTTCGTCGGGTGTTGGCGTAATGGTGGCTTCTACCGTGCTGCGACCGGCATCACCTCTCCTCGGCTGGTCAATGAGATAGACAGGGAAACGCCTGCGTAAGAAGATGTTCTGAAATCCCTCACGGCCGTCCGGTGTCGTCTCCCACGTCTTGGAAAACTGCCCGAAGCCATGCCACATGACTAATGGATATTCGCGTGCGTTGGCCGGGATTTGATAAAAGACATAGGCATGATCGCCACGAAAAGTCTGACCTGCCGGGGTCGCGTTGTATGGATCGAACGCGCCGGGATTGCTAAGCACTGTTCCACCTACGGCAAAGCTGCCTTGCTCCTCGATCACCATCAGATTGCCACTGCTCGTTTCCTCTCTTGTGGCACAAGACGAGACCATAAGCAGAATGACGGCAACGCCAGCCAATACAGCGTGATTGAAGCGCTTTGTTTTCGTTCTCATAACGCCCTCACCGACCGGTCATTTTTGCGATTTCCGCGGGATATCGATCCCCCTGCACCGCGATCTTCGAGGCGGCGCAAACGATCTCGCTGAGTTCGTCGGGTGTGAATTCGATCGTGGCGGCTCCGTTGTTCTCCTCCAGGCGCGCCAGCTTTGTGGTACCCGGGATCGGCACTATCCACGGCTTCTGGGCAAGCAGCCAGGCGAGTGCGATCTGCGCCGGTGTGGCGTTCTTCTCTTGTCCGATCTTGGCGAGCAGATCGACCATGGCCTGATTCGCTTTCCGCGCCTCGGGCGTGAACCGTGGGAGGATGTTGCGGAAGTCGCCGGCGTCGAACGTGGTGCTTTCATCGATCTTACCCGTGAGGAAACCCTTACCCAGAGGGCTGTACGGAACCAAGCCGATGCCGAGTTCCTCGAGGGTCGGCAGCACCTCCGCTTCGGGATTCCTCCACCACAGCGAGTACTCGCTCTGGAGGGCTGCTACCGGCTGGACCGCATGCGCTCGACGGATCGTCTGTACCCCTGCTTCGGAAAGGCCGAAGTGTTTGACCTTGCCCTCTTGAATGAGGTCCTTAACCGCTCCCGCGACGTCTTCGATCGGCACGTCCGCGTCCACGCGGTGCTGGTAGAACAAATCGATGGCATCGCTATTCAGGCGTTTGAGCGATTCCTCGGCGACCTGCTTGATCCGCTCCGGCCGGCTGTTGAGGCCCTTCCACGGAGGCGTACCACCGGGATCGATATCGAATCCAAACTTGGTTGCTATCACAACCTGTTCGCGAAGTGGAGACAGAGCCTCCCCCACGAGTTCCTCGTTCTTGAACGGACCGTAAACCTCGGCGGTGTCGAAGAACGTGACGCCGCGATCGACGGCTGTTCGAAGAAGAGAGACCATCTCCTGCTTGTCTGTGACCAGGCCGTAACCAAAGCTCATTCCCATACAGCCGAATCCGATAGCCGAGACTTCCAGGTCACTGTTTCCAAGCTTGCGTTGCTCCATCGTCTCTCCTTCGTCGTACTAGTAGGTATACCTTTGAATCAGGACTAACCCCAGCCGTCAGAAATCGCGCAGGCGTGTCACGTTGCCGCAACACCCCTCTCCGGATGCGGCGACCGGGCCTGACGCGCCCGCCATTCGCCGGGAGGGCTTCCCTCCCAGCCATGGAACGCCCGGAAGAAAGAATGGGCGTCCTCGTATCCCAGAAGGTAGGCTGTTTCCTTGAGTTCCATCGACGAATTCAGCAGGTAGTGGCGGGCCAGCTCGCGGCGCGCCTCCCGCATCATTTGCTGAAACGTCGCACCGGTTTCGGCCAATCTCCGCTGCAGTGTCCGTGAGGTGAGGCACAACTCTCTCGCCACATCCTGAATCCCCGGCCGCCCCCCAGGGAGCAAACGTTTGAGGATGCTCTTCACCTGGGCGCCGATCGCCTTCGAAGCGAGCGCCTCAGACAGCTCGGCCTCGAGTTGCGGTGCGACCGCCGCCCACAGTTCCGGGTTGTGCGTGAGGAACGGTCGATCGAGATCGACCTTGGCAAACACGATCGCGTTCTGGCGGGTTTCGAGCTCGACCGGGCAGCCGAAGTGCGCTTCGTACATCTTGCGGTTGCTTGTCGCTCCGCGAAGCTCGAGCCGCTTCGGGCGAACGAGCCCGCCGGTTCCTTGGCGAGCGATGTCGACCACCCGGGCGAAGGCCACGTCCACCAACAGCGGCGGCTCCGTCTCCTGCGCGAGTAGATATCTGAGTTCCACTCGGCATTCGTTCCGCCGGTCGGTAACGTGAAGCTCTTCGGGGCAGGTGAGCTGCTTGTAACGCGCCACCCGTAACAGCGCGTCTCGAAACGATCGCGCTGTAACGGCGGCGATGCCGAGTGGGTCGTACCGCTCGATGCGATGCTCCGACCCCAGCTTGAGCCCGATGGCCGGGTCGCGGGCGACTTCTGCGAGCCCCCGATAGAGGGCGAAGAGTTCCTCGGTGGTCACCAGGATCTTCTCCTGGTCAAACAACGCCGCTGGCAGGCCCGCCTGGCGCAACACGTCCGCCGCTGACACGCCCAGCTCCTCGATCTTGCGCACGCGCGCAGGGGAGAAACGGAATCGGTTCATTTTGGCTGTGCCCCTAAGGTATCCCTAGAGAAACTTCCCCCGGCTGCATACAAACTTAGATCGTGGGGAGGGCGTGGTCATTAGCAGAACGCGCCAATAGGCTGGCGCAACGCGCCACGCCCCGGGAGCCTTCGACCGCCCGCACCCGGGCCTCAGGCACACTAGCGGCTGGGTCGGTGAGGTCCAGGCAGTGGGATACTTGGGCCAGCGACTGGACACGTCCATCATTTCAAGAACATACTTGGCGAGAGGAATACGAAGCCCTTTTCCCATACTCCAGCGCGGTGAAGGCCCATATGCACTCTCTGCTCCGCTCATTGGCACTCCTAGCAGGCACGATACTGCTTTGGAGCGTTCCATGGCTATGCAACGCCCAATCAGATGTACCCCGCGTGTTCGATGGCGCACCCGCAGCCTTCTGGATCTTTCACCCCGATGTACCGGGAGACCAATTCGGTGTTTTCCATTTCCGGCGTGTGGTGAGTCTGGAGAGCGCGCCCGAAGAGTTTGTCGTTCACGTCTCCGGCGACAACCGCTACCGCTTTTTTGTGAACGGGCAGTACGTGGCTTCCGGACCGCAGCGCTCGGACCTCTTGCATTGGCGGTACCAGACTCTCGATTTGGCGCCCCACCTCCGCGCGGGGCAGAACGTGCTCGCGGCACTGGTCTGGAACTGGGGCCCAGAACGACCGGTCGCTCAGTTCACTTACCGAAGCGGTTTTCTGCTCCAGGGCGACGGAGAGCGGGAAGCCATCGTCAACACGAATCAGGAGTGGAAGGTATTCCACAACTCCGGATACGAAGCCATTCCAATCCGAAGCAATGACGTCGGTGGATATTATGCGTCGCCACCCGGCGAGTCGTTGAGAGCCAATCTCTATCCGTGGGGCTGGGAACAGGTCGATTACGACGATAGCGGCTGGGGGAGCGCTGCGATGATTGGCGGCTGGAACGCCGAGATCACCCGTATGCGAGGAGCGCACCAGACCGGTGAAGCTTGGGGGTGGCACCTCGTCCCGCGCTCCCTTCCGCCGATGGAGGAGAGCCTCGTCAGGTATGCCCGCCTACGCCGGGCGACAGGCGTCGCGCTGAATGACGGCTTCCTGCAGGATCGAGGCGACCTGACGATTCCCGCGAACACGAACGCAAGCCTCCTGCTGGATCAGTCGTATCTGACGAATGCGTACGCGGTACTGAGGGTGAGCGGCGGTGCCGGGAGCAAGGTGGAGTTGACTTATGCCGAGGCCCTGAAGGACGCGGAAGGAAGGAAGGGAAACCGCAACGAGATCGAGGGCAAGTCCATCTCCGGCGTCAGGGACGTCTTCTACCCGGACGGGGGCAGCAACCGCCGTTTCCAGACACTCTGGTTTCGCACCTATCGCTATGTGCAGATGGACATCGAGACCGCGGACGATCCGCTGCAAGCCCACGACATCCACGGCATTTTTACGGGATATCCCTTCCAGATGCGCGCGCGCTTCGAGAGCGACGTCCCGTGGCTCGCGGACATGTGGGAGATGAACTGGCGAGTCTCGAGGCTGTGTGCGTTCGAGACCTACTTCGACACCCCCTACTACGAGCAGCTGCAGTACGTCGGCGACACCAGGATTCAAGCGTTGATATCGCTCTACATGAGCGGTGACGATCGCTTGGTGCGGCAGGCGATTTCGCACTACGATCTCTCGAGGATACCCGAAGGGATCACCGCCAGCCGCTACCCATCGGCCGTCGGCCAATATATCCCGACCTTTTCGCTCATCTGGATCGCGATGGTGCACGACTTCTGGCAGCACCGCGACGACGAAAAGTTCGTGAGGGGTTACCTGCCCGGTATCCGCGGTGTACTCGCGTGGTTCGAGAGGCGGCTGGACGAGACGGGATTGGTCGGCCCGCTAAATTGGTGGCCCTTTGTGGACTGGGCGACCGAATGGCAGCTCGGCATTCCTCCGGGCGGCACGAACGGGCAATCAACGGTTATCTCGCTGCAGTTTGTGTACGCACTCGAGAGGGCGGCCGAACTCGAAGAAGCTCTGGGGCTGGCGGTCGAAGCGGATCGCTACCGGGCGTTGGCCGCATCCATCAATGACGCTGTCCGCCGACAGACATGGGACGCCGAGCGTGGTCTGTTCCGCGACACGCCGAATCAGCAGCTTTACAGTCAGCAAGCCAACACGATGGCACTGCTAGTAGACGCCGTTCCCGACGGTCAAGAACGCGATCTGATGCAGCGAATCCTCACTGATACCACGCTGACGCAAGCAACCTACTACTACGGTTTCTACGTCCGTGAAGCGCTGGTACGGGCCGGCCTAGGGGAGCAGTACATCGAGCAACTCGAACCATGGCGAGACATGCTGGCTTTGGGACTCACGACCACGCCGGAGGAGCCCGAGCCGACGCGTTCTGACTCTCACGCCTGGAGCGCTCATCCGAATTATGGTCTGCTTGCGATTGTGCTGGGCGTGAGACCGGCCGAACCGGGCTTCCGTCGCGTCCGCATAACACCCCGACTCGGTTCACTGCGTAGGGCGTCGGGCAGGATCCCCCACCCGTACGGGGATATTGACGTCGAGCTAGTCCGACTCGGCGAGGATGGACTAACGGCCACGGTGACGCTGCCGCAAAGTTTGAATGGTGTGTTCGAGTGGCGCGGTGAGCAGAGGCCCCTTCAGGGCGGAACGCAGACCCTTGAGTTCTGAGTGGTGGATCGGTGTACAGGTCAACCGTGCGCCGCTAGAAAGTTTTCGATCTCCCCGAGGGTTGGAGCGCTAAGTGCTCCCCGTTCACCGGAGACAACGAGTGCACCGACCGCGTTCCCGTATCGGATCGCCTGCTCGACAGACAGCCCCCGCTTCACTGAGTACAGGAAACCCGCATTGAAAGCGTCGCCGGCTCCAACTGAGATGTTGGCCTCCACATTGAACCCAGGTACATCGACTCCAGTAATGTGCCCGCGTACCGAGGCACCGTCTCTGCCGCGCTTTACGATCAGGTTCTGTGCACCGGCATTCAGTGTCTTTGCTGCTGCGGTTTCCCAATCGTCCGTCCCCGCGAGAACGTTTATCTCGTGCGTGTTGGCGATCAGGTAGTGTGTGTACGGAAGCAGAGGCACGATTTCTTCCAGCGTCACTGGATCACCAATCGCGGGTCCAATATCCAACGCGGTGATGCATCCAGCTTCTTGGGCTCTGCGCAGAATCTTCTGAAGACCACCGTTGCGCAATTCATGTATGAGGGGATAGCTCGATGCCAGCAGCACACCTCCCTCGGCGAGCAGGTGGCCTGGGACATCCTCGGGGCGAATCTGAGAGGTAGCCCCAAGATGATGGTACACGACCTGGTTGGTGGCGTCGGAGAAGAGGATGACGGACGTGGATGTAGCATGAGTGTCGCTACGCGTCAAACCGTCCAAATTTACTCCGCGCTCTTCGAGCCATTGCCAAAGCGTACGTCCAAAGGCATCGTCCCCAATCGCACTCCAGAGTGCAGTCCGTATACCCAATCCCGCTGCGACGCAAGCACTGATACCGCCGTTGCCGCCCAACAGGAGAAGTGGAGGTGCATCGAAGAAGGCCAGGTTGTTGGCCTGAAAACCATCAGCGCACCTACCGACTGGGGGATCCTGCGGTCGGATGATCAAATCAGCCGTCGTAGTCCCGATGATGACGAACATGGCTTCAGTTACTCCGCGTCACGTGGTTGCCTAACGCCATCCAAAACACTATCTCCGAGGAGGGCAAAGTCAAACGAGTTGCCGATGGCGCTCGATCGGATACAATATGGATTTCTACTCACATCCGTAGGAGGCCACGCCGTGCATAACGTCACAATGTTGGGATCGGGCTTGATCGGAATGTTCTACACCCAGACCCTGCACGGTTTGCGCAGCCGCGACAGAGTGCGCGTGGTGTGCTCCCTAACCGAGCAGGAAGCCCAACAGTTCGCCGGGGATTGGGGGATTCCTGACTGGACCATTGACATGGATGAGGCCATCAACCATCCAGAAACGGACGTGGTGGTGATCGGCCTGCCCAACGATCTGCACGAAGCAGCCGTGCTCGCTACCGTGCAAGCGGGCAAAGCCGTTCTCTGTACCAAACCCCTGGGTCGCAATGCTGCAGAGGCCAAACGAATGCTGGATGCTGTGGAGGAGGCCGGAGTGTTCGCCGGATACCTCGAAGACTTGGTCTACACACCCGATACTCTCAAGGCCCTCACGTCCGTTCGGAACGGCGCGTTGGGCAAAGTGCTTTGGGCTCGTTCCCGAGAGACTCATCCCGGCCCACACAGCGACTGGTTCTGGGACAAAGAGATCTCGGGCGGTGGTGCGATAGTGGATTTAGGCTGTCACTGCATCGAGATCAGCCGCAATTTCATCGGCAAAGACCTCCGTCCAATGGAGGTAATGTGTTGGGCCGACACCCAAGTGCATCCCATCGAGGCGGAAGACAGCGCTGTAGGATTGGTCAGATACGCGAGCGGTGCCATCGGTCAGTTTGAGGTGAGCTGGACGTTTCGCGGAGGCATGGACCTGCGGGACGAGGTCTCTGGTACCGAAGGGACGATCTGGCTGAACCATTGGCTGCGTACCGGGCACGAGATGTTCACCGCGTCAGGTGAAAAGGGCTACGTGGCGGAGAAGGCAGAGAGCGAAACCGGCTGGCTCTTTCCCGTCGGCGACGAGAAGGGCAAACTGGGCTACGTGGAGATGTTCGCCGACATGCTCAACGCGCTGGATGATGGCCAACAGCCGAGGGAAACGTTCTACGATGGCTACATCGTCAATGCCATCATCGACGCGGCTTATCGATCGGCAGAATCGAAACAGTGGGAACCGGTGGTGTTGGATGACTGGCGCGGTTCCGCTGAGGTCGATACTGACGCGCAAATGACGGAGTATGACGCCGAACACTTCCTGATCAAGAAGGAGAAGATGGCGGACGGCAAGACGAAGTTGATTCTGAAAGAGAAGAGTACAGGCAAAATCGTCCAAGAGATCATCTAGGCGTCGATCATGACCCTCACCCCGCGCGAACGGATCTTGGTGGCCCTCAACCACCAGGAACCAGATCGCGTTCCCCTTTCTCTTTGGGGAAGCTGGTACGGAATCACAGACAAACTCTACTTCAGCGTGCTGGGATCCCTGGGGTGGGATCCTGTTCCACCCTTCCGACCCGCCCGAGCCCACTCGGTCAACTATTATGACGACCGTCTGCTGAAAGCTCTGCATATTGATGTGCGTCATGTAGACTCAGGTGCCATCACCGCTTGCAGTATCCCCCGAGCTGACAACACCGATGCCTTTGGCATTGAGTGGGTGAAGCGCGGTCCCTATCGCTCACCCAGTAGCCACCCGATGGAACGGGCGACCGCGCTGTCGATAGCGGAGTACGCGTTCCCCGGACCTGACGAGCTGGTCGACGCGAGCGGCGTCACAAAACGGCTCGAGACCATACGGTCGATGGATGAGGAGTACGCGATCGTCGGGAGGGCTGTGGCTTCGTACGGGCTCTTTGAGATGGCGCAAGCTCTACGTAGGCCCGAACTGCTGCTCATGGACCTGGCCACAAATCCTACCTTTGTCCAGACCCTGATCGAACGGCTGTATGACTGCTACACAGCTTTGATCGAGCGCTTCCTGGAAGTCGCCGGCGAGCACCTCGACATCATCGAACTGCCAGGCGACGACTTTGCCGGCAATACGGGTCTGCTCATCTCGCCGAAGATGTTCGACGAGTATTTCAAGGATCCTTACCACCGGCTGGTGACCCTGATCAAGACTTGCTGTCCTCACATCAAAGTGGTCTACCACTCAGATGGTGTAATAACCGATTTGCTTCCGCGGCTGGTTGAGATCGGGATCGACGTGGCCCACTCTATGGAACCACTGCCTGGCTGGGATTTAGCCGAAGTGAAGCAGTCGTGCGGCGACCACCTCGCGTTCATGGGTGGCATCGACATCCGCGAGGCTTTGCAGAGTGATGAAGCCGCAATCGAGGCCGAAGTGAAAACGCGCTTGCGGGAGCTGGGTTCCGGTGGCGGTTATGTACTCGCGCCGGCCAATCACCTCCAGTGGGACATCCCTCCAAAGAACCTGTTCACCCTCTACGAGGCGGCCAGGAAGTACGGCAAGTATCCGCTGGATCTTTGACGCGTGGGAGGATTTGTGCTTCTCCTCACTCCTGCCTGTACCCGGCGAGTGATGCTGCTATGGCAAGCGCGCCCGCACCCGCACGGTAAAAGCCTCGGCCGGGTTCACGGCGGTGAGTTGATGAATCTCTTCGCTCGTGAAGCCGGCAGTCTCGAGGGCGGGCAGTAACGCCGTGATGAGTGTGTCGTACGGACGAAACGTCCCACCGCCTGGCTCGCCGACGTGATACCAACCGGCGTCGTGTGAGACAAGCACGCGATCAAGCAGACTCTCCGCTTTCATCAACTCGAGGTACGCCACGTACCGCGCAACGTTATCAGAGGCGAGTCCATCGAACGAAATCCAGGCGCCGCTGCGCGCCGCGTTCACGTACACCGAGGAATCGGGCTCGGCCTGTGCGTGGAACCAGATCCAAGCGCTCGGATGAACTCCTTCAGCTTCCAGCACGGCCAGTTGATCCAGGGCTCCGGCGGCAGGCCCCGTATGAGAGGCAATAGTGAGTCCTGTGCGCAGGTGAGTGCGTGCTGCCGCCTGGATCAACTTTCGGTCAACATCGGAGAGCGGGCCTTCGTTCACGCCGATCTTGATGAAGCCCGGCCGGATGCCCGTACCGTCGATGCCTGTCGTCCATTCGCGTGTCCAGCGGGCGGCGAGCGAATCGGCCGTATCTGAGAAGGCAAACCGCGGCAGGTGCAAACCATCGCGGGCACCGTAGTACCCCGTGTTTACGAGCAGGTGCATTCCAGTGGAGTCAGCGAGCTGCGTAAGCAGGAGCGGATCGCGCCCTAGATACGCCGGCGTGGCTTCGATTAAGGTCTGTAGTCCGAGTGCGCGCACCCGCTGGAGATGTGGCAGAACCGTCTCGAAGACTTCCACGCGATCGTAGCGGTCGGGGCTAACGGCCTCCGCGCCGGCGAAGTCGACCATCACGTGTTCGTGCGGCAAAGTGGTCCCCATCTCTTCCGGCGCAATCGGGCCGTTAACTGTCATGATAAACGCGGTGACTGGAGCATCTGAGGTGCATCCCGGGTGTGTCCCCACTATTCCCAGCAGGCCGATCCAGGCAGGGAGTGCGTGCAACGGTTTCATAGAGCGCCTCTTGTTTGATCACGAAAGCTACCAAAGCCTACACTACGGGACAGCTCCGATCTTGCCTCGGGGCACGACGCGTGCTAAGCTCTGGCGCATCCGAAGCACGCCGGAGTGTCCCTTCTGCTGCTGCGGCTTCCGTGCCCCTCGAGAAGACGGAGGCAACGATGACCTCGAAACGGCTCATCCCACCTTTCCTCCTGGCCTTGCTGTTCCTGAACGTCGTGGGTACCGCCGCTCAGGAGGTACCGGATTGGGAAAACCCGGCAATCTTCGAGCGGGGGCAGGTGGCGCCCCACGCAACGTTAATGCCGTTCGAGAACGTAGGGGCCGCGCTGGAAGGCGATCGAAAGACCTCGCCTTGGTGCCTC
>JBDGYW010000099.1:0-12864 GCA_039588935.1 Gemmatimonadota bacterium
AAGCTCGCATCAATGGGTTTGGTGAATGATCCGGTGACCGCTCATCCGGGCGTACGTCAGTACCTCGGTGACTCACCCCATGTCAGGTATCTCAAGATCTCCGAAGGGTGCGATCACTCGTGCGCGTTCTGCGCGATTCCTCTCATTCGCGGCAAACACCGCTCGGAACCGATCGGCCAGCTGGTGTTGGAAGCTCAGCAACTAGAGCGGGACGGTGCCAAGGAGATCACTCTGGTCGCTCAAGATCTTGGCCACTACGGCCGAGATTACGGTCCAGGTAGGGCTCGCCTTCCCGATTTGCTCGACGCTCTGGTGTCGGAGACGACGGTTCCCTGGTTTCGTATGCTTTACGTGTATCCGTCGGGACTTGGAGATCGCCTGGTAGAGTTGATGGTAAGCGAGCCGCGTGTGCTACCGTACATCGACATCCCGATTCAGCACGCGTCAGATAGTGTGCTCGAGCGCATGCGGCGCCCTGAGAGGCAGGACACGATCCGAAAGAAGGTCGCTCTGCTGCGAGCCTCCATTCCCGACATAGTGATCCGCACGACCGTGGTGTTGGGTTTCCCTGGCGAAACGGACCGCGATTTTCGCACTCTCTGCGACTTCATTGAAGCGGTCGAGTTTGACAGACTCGGCACGTTTACGTACTCAGCACAGGAAGGAACGACTGCGGCTGAGCTTTATGACGACGTCCCCGAGGATGTAAAGAGGGCACGCCAGGAGGAATTGACGGAGATTCAGAGAATCATCACCGAGGACAGGCTCGGGCGGTTTGTCGGGCACGAGACCGATTTGCTCGTCGACGGCGTCACAGATGTACCCGAGAGGGGGTACACCCACATCGGTCGTGTGCAGTGGCAGGCGGATGACGTTGACGGCGTGACCTACTTTTCGCACGGCGAGAACGCTCGCCCGGGTGATTTCTGCCGCGTCGTGATCGAAGACAATCGAGACTACGACTTCTATGCCAAGGTGTTGAAGTGAACAGATATGAAGTTTTCAGCTTGTGTCTTCTCTTCCTGTCAGGATGCGTGCGCCCTCAGGTGGTGGAGCGGCGGGCCGCCGAACCGCAACTGCGGGTCGGGGTCGTGGTGGATGCCGACGTCGTTCGCATTCGTGGCCAGGGGGCAGTCTCGGTGCGGGGTGCGACACAATTCGAGCTTTCAGCCGATGAGGAGGTGCGAGTCACGTCCGCCGACGGCGGAGTGCGGGTTGAAGGTCGTGCAGGCAGTTCTCGCCGTATCGCTTTTGCGAGCCGCGTTCCGTCGCTTTTCCTCCTTGTGAACGGCAGGGCGTACCGCGGCAGTGTGGAAGTGCTTTCCAACGGCACGACGTTGACGGCGGTCAACATTGTGTCGACTGAGGCCTATCTGCGAGGTGTTGTTGGTGTGGAGATGGGGAGTCGCCAGAGAAACGAGCTGGCTGCTCTCGAGGCTCAGGCGATCGCCTCCAGAACCTACGCCCTGAAGAACCGTGGCCGGTTTCGCGCTGCTGGGTTCGACTTGCGAGCCGGCGTACAGGATCAGGCGTATCTTGGTGTGGAGAGGGAAACGGAGCTTGGGTCTGCCGCAGTACGGAGGACGGCTGGACTGGTGGTTACGTATCGCGGCGATCTGATCTCCGCCTTTTTTCACTCTACGTGTGGATACTCCACCGCCTCTCCTGCAGAGGCGTTCCGGACGGTGCAAGCGGTGCCTTATCTCAGACCTGTGTCAGACCGAAGGCCGAGCACCGGTTACTACTGCGACATCTCCCCACGCTTTCGCTGGACAGTTGAATGGGACGGAAATGAGCTGCGAGATATATTAAGAAGAACGGTTCCCTCAGTGATGGGAATCAACGCGGAGCTGATCGACGATGTACATGCAGTGCGCGTGCACGGACTCGGCCCGTCGCGACGGGTCACGGAACTGCGGCTCGAGGTTGGCAGTGGGGAGATACCGGTGTACGGCCCCGATCTCAGGCGTGTCTTCTTGACACCCGAGCAGCGACCGTTGGGCAGCACTGCCATAGAGGTGACTTATGACCGGCGTTCCGAAGGCGGATCATCAGCGAGAATTTCAGGTGCAGGGTGGGGACACGGCGTAGGGATGTGTCAGTGGGGTGCAATCGGGCGGGCACGCGCGGGCCAAACGGCTCGCGAAATAATATCCACCTACTATCCGGGGACTCGCATTGAACGCAGTTATTAAGCTTGTATTGGCGCTGTTGGTATGCCCTCAAGTTGCCGTGGCTCAGAGCTTTCTCGAACAGTTCTCATATGATGGCCTGAGGTTCACCGGTATCGGATTCGAGTTTGGCGGAGTAACATCTGATCGCCTCACTCGGGGACTCACCGGCGCCGTGCGCATCGACTATGGAAGAATCGCACCTAAGGTGCGTGTGTTGCTGGGTGTCTCCTATTTCAAGGGTGAGTTCAACGCAGTGGAAATCAACGAATTTGCGATGGGCATCGGACGGGTAGTGAACCCTGCGATGAGTTCCCTGATCGACATCGGCACCATCACGTGGTCCGACATCGAAGCCGACATCGACCTCCAGTACATGCTGGAAGCTGGGCGAAGAGTCACTAACTATGTGGGTGTCGGTTTTGCCGCGCACGTCAGAAATGGCACTGGAACCGTAATCGACGATACGTTCGTCGAGGATGCGTTGGATACGATCGATGCGGGGCTCAACCTGTCGTTGGGGACGGCGATCGAGCTCATGCCCGAGATACACTTCACGCTCGATTTCCGCGGCGGACTCGCCAGTGAGCTACGGACGGCAACGGCACGTGCAGGTCTGATGTACAGAGTTGCCGGTGGAGGCTGACGCGGCTGGTCGGCGCGGCTCGGATAGTGTCACGGGGTGATCCCTCTCTGCTGGTCGCAGGCGCTGTCCTCTTAACGCTTGCATATCCGCCCTTTCATCTGTTCATCCCATCGTTCGTCTGTTTGGTGCCCGCCGTACTTCTCATCGATAAAGGCAACACCGATAGGCTGCCGATACGTCGGCAGGTCCAGCAGGGCTTTTGGTTTGGGATCATGTCGAATGGGTTGCTCCTGTATTGGATGGTGGTTGCCCTTTGGCGCTATACGCCCCTATCGGTCCTCGGTTACGTGGGTACGGTGTTGCTGTTGAGTGTCTACTATGCCGGTTTGTTTGCGCTTTGCGGTTGGGTCGTGCGAGCTACCCGGGTGTCGCTACTGCTGGCCTTCCCGGTGCTGTGGACGACCCTGGAGTGGGTGCTAGCGCATCAAGGCGATCTCCGGTTCCCTTGGCTCGGTCTCGGCACGTCGCTTACTGGATTCCCGACGGTGGTACAACTCGCAGATATCGTTGGTGCGCGTGGTGTCACCATGCTGTTGGCATTGGCCAACACTGCACTCGCGTTGGCGTGGACGGGCCGTCGAGATCGGCGCAATGTGAGCAAATTGACGTGGGCTGTCGGAGTTGGGATCGTACTCGCTTTAACGTACGGGCTCGTTCGCGACAAGACTCTCGAGACGCGCCCGCTCGGTGTGGTAGCCCTAATGCAGCCGAACGTGAGCTACGAAGAGAAGTGGGATCGGACCTTGCAGGACACGATCGTCGGATCACTTCTGGCATCCTCTGAAGTCGCCCAACGTGCGGTAAGTCCTGACCTGATCGTCTGGCCTGAAGTCGCTGTCCCTAGAGAATTCGAGCGGCGCCCAGAATGGAAATGGCGAATCTCCAGGTTTGCGCGCCGCGCCAGCACACCCGTTGTGCTCGGTGGATTGCACAGTGAAACATCCTCCGATTCCACAAACGTTCGCTACAACTCAGCGTTTGTTTTCGATTCGACGGGACGAACCGACGACTATCCGATTTACCACAAGCAGTACCTCGTGCCGATCACGGAACGAGTGCCGTTTCTTCCACGTGGGAGGCTGAGCCTGCGGTGGTTTGGGAGTCTCGGAATAGGCAAAGGTAGACCAGTGTACGATGTTGGCATGGGTGGCTTCGGAGTGATGATCTGCTACGAATCCGCATTTGAAGATCTCGCGCGGGATTACCGTCTGAGCGGTGCGGATTTCCTTATCAACATCACGAATGATGCGTGGTTTGGACGAACAACCACTCCGTACCAACACGCATCACACCTAGTAATGCGCGCGATCGAGAACAGGATTGGAATCGCGCGAGCCGCCAATACGGGAATCTCAGAGTTTGTGGATCCGTTGGGCCGTGAATATGAACGCACTGACCTTGAGGTTGAGACCTATGCCTCCGGTACGGTGTTGACGAGTGACACGATCACCCTGTATGTCAGGCTTGGGGATTGGGTCGGCGGTGTTGCCGTGTTGATGACGCTTTCTCTGATGGGGTATGCCTGGTGGCGGCAGCGGCAACCCCTATGATCGCGTCAGGCGCATTCTTCGCGTTCAAAGATCTTGGCCTCGACAAACATATCGAATAGGTCGCTGTCGATCATACCGTCCTTTACTTCGTACGAGATGATATCGAGCGCTCGGTCGGTGGGAACTGCCCGCTTGTACGGTCGGTCCGATGCGGTCAGGGCATCAAATATGTCCGCAATCGTCATCATTCGGGCTTGGATAGGGATTTCCTTGGCCTTGATCCTTCGCGGGTAGCCTCCTCCATTCAGTTTCTCGTGATGTCCGTACGCTATCGTCGGGATGTAGCTGAGTTCCTTTGTCCACGGAATCTGCAACAGGAATTTGTAAGTGTGCGTGACATGACTCTCAATCTCGAGGCGTTCAGAGTTGTCGAGGCTGCCTTTTCGTATCGAGAGAAACCGGACATCGTCGTCCGATAGATACGGCTGTTGTTTACCGTCCAAGTCGCTGTAGAATTTCTCTGCATATCGAAGTAACTCGTCGAAGTTTCCTTCGGGTAGTACGGTGGGTTCGTTCGACTCCAACACCAATTGCATGAATCGATCGAGGTCGTTCATACGTGATTCGAATTCTTCCTCCAGCGTCCGCTTGAAGTCATCGTACCCGTCACTGCCCGCTTCGAGAAACTCGACACGTTGCCGAAAGAGTGCCTGCTCTGCCGTGAGGCGGATAAACGCATAGCGTTGTCTCACGAGCGCCATATCAGGTGGGTAGAGCTTCTTTGACTTAACCAGAACCTGTTCTCGTACGCCCACCTTCCCGAAATCGTGCAGCAATCCGGCATAACGGATTTCGCGAATCTCCTCACGCGAAAAACTCACTCGTCTGTATTGTCCGTCACTGACTCGATCGACAACCTCCGCCAGACCAACTGTCTTGTCCGCGACGCGGCCGGAGTGCCCCGATGTGGTCGGGTCACGTTGCTCAATTGCCGTCACTGATGCCCGAACGAATCCCTCGAACAAGCGCTCGATGTCTTCGTAGAGCTGACTGTTTTCAATCGATACCGCCGCTTGTCCGGCAAGCGAACGCACGAGATGGACGAGCCGGCGCGTGTACGGGATGACCTGTTGCTCGAAGTCCTCGGGGTCCCTGAGTTCCGCGTCGAAGTCCAGCTTACGGTTGATGAGCTGCAAAACGCCGATGACTTCATTCTTGTGATCTGCCATTGGTATCGTGAGCATCGACTTGGTGCGGTACCCATACTTCTTGTCTATCGAGCGGTTGATCGTGTACTCGGAGTCTGGCGGCAGGAAGTACGCATCATCGATCACAAGCGGATCGCCGGTGATGGCGACAAACCCCGCGATACTGGTTTTATCGAGGGGCATTGTGAACTCTACCAGCGGGATCTCAGGCCTGGAATAAGTTGTAGACAGCTTGAACCGAAGGCTTTTCTTCTCGTTGTCGGCACCCTCAACGAGATACAGGCTTCCCGCATCTGACGATGTGAGGCGCCGCGCATTCACGAGAATGAGATCAAGCAGAGCGTTGTAGTCGCGCTCTGTTGCCAGGGCCATACCGATACTGGTAAGGTCATCAACCTCTGTGGACCGAGTTTCCGCCTCCCTGGATGCACGTTCGCAATCGGCTCGTGCAGCTGCCTCACGATAAGCCGTTCGAAGCGTGAGCAACGCTTGCTTCGGGCCATGTTCCTTACGCAGAAACCCAGCGAGCAGGTCTGTGCCGAGCTCTTCAGGTATGTCTTCCTCACCCTCGGCGCCCACAGCCACAATGGCGCCGCCCGAGGTCACAAAACGCCTCAGGATTTCACTGGTGAAATCAACTCTACTGGTCGGATCCAGCAAGAACACCGTAATGCCGTCGCCAAGCGCGAGTTCGTTTGATGTCTGTATTGGTTCCGCGATGACGCCGGAACTCTCCAGTGCATTTTGTATTGGAGCTATGTCGTACCGCTTGGGGTAAAGGAGGGTGTAGCTCATTGCTCCATCTTCCCTGTGTCAGGGGGCGGCGGCTGGACGCCCGTCAGAAGCCGTAGCGGACGGCGACTCACGCTCTCCGCAAAATTCTGGAGGATCTCTGCCGAACGCGCAAGTTGGTCGACCGTAACGCGTATGTCCTCTCGGTTTTCGTTGCTCATGGCCAGGGCGGTAACAGCGAGACTGTCGTATCGAGCCAGCACTTTTCGAGTGTCGCTCAGTACTAGCGCGAGGGTATCGTGAAGCGGGCCCAATCTAGCCTGTTCCTCCTGCAGTATGTCCTCGGTACGTTCGAGGCTTCGCGACAATCGCTCGAGAGCAGCTTCGGCTTGCGGCTTCGTAGTCGCCATGATCTCTCGTGCTTGCGTCAGCGCCTGCGCCGTCAAATCCATGACTCGCCGCGTCTCATCCAGTGCTGCTGGAATCTCCTCTCTCATGGTGGCGGCGAAAGCCCCGAGTGCATCCAAGACGCTGGCCTGGCGGTCCGAAAGAATGGTATCTCCCGGCTCGATATACGCGTCGGCCCTGATTTGGCTCGGCATCGCCAGCAGAATCACGGGGGCTTCGATCGGTGTCGGGCGGGCGATGGTAGCCCGCGTGCCAACGGGGATGTGCAGGACCGATCCGTCGGGGAATCGGTCTCTGATGGTGAGCTGGGCAACGAAGCTCAGTTCCCTCGTGGACGAATCGACCACCGGGTTGACCTGTGTGACAACGCCGATCTCGAGGCCTTGAATGATCACCCTCGTATCTTGGTTCAGGTGTTCGGCAGTTGTGGACCGCATGTATACGTCGTATCTGCCTTCACCCAATCCGCTCGTGAGTACTAGTGTACCTACGACGACCCCTACGCATACGAGGATGAACAATCCAACCAAGAAATCGGTGTGTTTCTTCTCCACCTACCGCCTCTCAGTCGTCGGGTGAAAGCGAGCCGCTGGCAATCCGGTACATATGCTCGATGCGGGGTTTGAGCCGCTCCGGAAGATACTGACCCGTAATCAGCAGGGCCCTCCTTGACCCTTTCGCCGATAATCCGCCGAGGGCAAGATCCAACAACAAGGCTCCCGCACGCTGAGTCAGTCCGTCGAAAAACTGCTCGAGTATCACCAGAGCGGGGTCAAACGCCAACGCCCGCGCCAACGCCGTTCGCCTTCGCTGCTCCTCGGTTGCCACAGCTGGTCGGAGTTCTGCAACGTCGTCAACACCGAACAACGAGAGCATCAATGCGACGCGACTGTCTGTTTCTCGCTCGCTGAAGTCGCTCCCAAAGCGAAGCGGTAGTGCGACGTTGTCACGGAGCGTCAGGTTTTGGAGCAACCCGCCGCCGGCGGGAAGGTAGCCGACCTTGCGGCGAAACGCGAGCGCCTCGTGCCGGGGCATCTCGGAGACGACGGCACCGTACAACAATGCCCGTCCGCTCTTGGGTTTCTTGAGCCCCATTGCGATCGATCCGAGTGAATTGACACCCGTTGTGGCCTTCCCGATGACCGAAGTGGCACTGCGAGCCGCTATTTCCAGAAAAAGGTTGCCATCCCTGAGGCCGTGGAGGTCGACATTCTCGAATTGCAGCGGTGCGATGTCCGTCATGACACCACAACGAATAGGCCAGAAGCCAGAAAGATGGCGAGGATGCTCACCACCACTCCGCGGCTTGCGGCCACTGGGACCTCTGTGGCCGCGTTCCCAACAGAAAGTCCGTGGAAGCTCGGTACAGTACCCACGATCATGCCAAAAACGATGCCCTTGGCGACCGTGAGCCACGCATCTTTGAAGGTGAGGCTGGCAATGACTATCTCGAAATACCGGGCGGCGGCCATGCCGCTGAGACTTGCAGCAACGAGTCCGGCAATGATCGACACCAGGTCAAAGACTATAATGAGGCCGAAGACGGAAATGATGGCTCCCCCAAGCCGTGGCAACACGAGGTACTGTGCCGGCTCGATGCCCATTCCTTCGAGCGCGTTGATCTCGCCCATGACCTTGTTGGTCGCAAGCTCTGCTGCGATCGCCGTTCCAGAGCGTCCAGTCACGATCAGTGCTGTGAGCAAAGGGCCCAATTCCCCAACGATCGCTATGACCATCAAACGTCCGATCCACTCGGTTGCCCCGAGCCGTCCCAATTCTTGAACTGCCCTCGAGATGAGGAGGAAACTCAGGATGGCAGCAAGGACTATGACTATCGGAATCGCTTGGAGTGCAGTGAACCAGACCTGCCTGGTGAGGATCCTGAATGTCACTCGCCGACCCGGCTGCGGTAACCAGCGCCAGGACGAGAGAGCGCCGAAGAAAAAGCGTGCCATCGCTCCAAGCTGAGCGACAGCACGCACAGTTCCATTTCCTAGCCCGACAAGTGGCGCAGACACGCGCCTAAGCTAGCTACTAGCTCACCTGGTTCAAAGCCTCTTGAGCTTCGCGGTACATTGGGAAAGCGTCGACGGCCTCCGCAAACAACTCGGCTGCCCGTTCGTTATCGCCGCGGTCCTGGTAGAGGAGCCCCCTCATATATGCACGCACCGCCTCGGGTGGAGCGTCTTTGAGACGGTCCCGATTCTCTTCTCTGGTTTGACGGTCTCTGGACGAGAGCGCAGGTAGGTCCAGGCCGTTTGGAATGTCGTTCGCGAGCGCAAACAAGATATCAAACATATTCTCTCGTTGGTCCCGTGCACGGTCAGTCTTGATGATCTCGCCGGTTTCAACGTCCACGACTCTCGTATCCAGCCGGAAGTCGCCGTAAAAGTCGATGAAACCGCCCAAGATCATGTATCGGGCACCAATCAGTCTGCCGATCTGCGCGGCGCTGTTTGCGTCAACACGCCCAGACCCTGCGAGGTTTTGCTCTTCGAGCAGTTCGGAGAGACGCCCGCGCTCGACCAGTCGGAGTCCGGAGTTTCCGGCCATTTCCCCGATAAGCATCTGCTGAAGTCCGACTTGCAGAGCTTCGAAATCCTCGGCATCCTGTCCGTAGGAGCCACCGTTGTCAAATGGCATTATCCCTACACCCGGACGCGTATCTTGCGCTGCTGCATTGCCCGTCACCACCAAGCCCGCCGCCAGCGCCAGGCCAATCATTGAACGCCACCGCATAACTGTATCCTCCATCAAAGCGTCAGTTGCAGGCCTTCCACCGCCGCAGTCACCTCGAGCCTGTTGTCCAACACTGCAGCAGCTGCCCGCGCCTTGTCAACGATAGCATCGATTGTGCTGTCGTCGTGTTCCGGTCGGTGGTGAAACAACACCAACTGTTTCACACCGGCCTCCGACGCGAGTTCCACAGCCTCGGAATACGAGGAGTGGCCCCACCCACGGAATCGGTCCAACTGCTCCGGGGTGTACATCGCGTCATGCACCAACACGTGTGTGTTGTCGAGGAACCGGACAATGTCCTCTCTCCAGGACGGTTTTACGTCGTAATCACCGCCTGGTCCCAGCTCGTTATCACTGAGATACGCAAGATCTGGGCCCCCATTCGCTGGTTTTATGCGATACCCCAAAGTACTTGCGGGGTGTCTCAGCCACATCCCTTCGACAACAAACCCGTCGATAGCGAACTGGCCTTCCTCCACGTGTTCGACTGCAAGCTGAGCCGCCAGACCTCTCAACGGCACCGGGAAAACGACCTGATTCATTTGTTCCGTCAGGATCCGTTCGAGCCTCACCTTGCCCTGCATCGGA
Organism: Gemmatimonadota bacterium; assembly: GCA_039588935.1. GTDB lineage: Bacteria > Gemmatimonadota > Gemmatimonadetes > Gemmatimonadales > GWC2-71-9 > JBDGYW01. The sequence goes on from JBDGYW010000099.1 coordinate 9,983, forward strand.
CCCAAGATCCTGACGGCGTTGCCGGGGTCGTAGAACGGTGTAAAGAACGGCAAACCCTGTATGTGATCCCAGTGCGTGTGGCTGATCACCAAGTCAAGCTTCAGTGCACCGTTCGCCCGTTTGACCAACTCGTTACCCAGTTGGCGAATTCCGGTACCGGCATCAAGCACGATGATGTGCCGGCCAGTCGAGTCATCGGGCTCGACCGAGATGCAGGGCGTGTTTCCCCCGTACCGTACAGTAGCTAGTCCGGGTGCGGGGATTGACCCCCTCACGCCCCAAAACGTTACAGTAAACGCCATCGTATGGAGTCTCTGGCCGTCACGAGATAAATGTGTGGTCAAACAAGGTGTTCAGCAAGGAACGCGGTCACTGGTGCCACGTGATGCGTATCACGTGATCCCGGCTAGGGATTCGAGCTCCGAGCGCCTGGTGATCTCGATCGTTTGCTTGGAAACAGCTATCAACCCGTCGTCGGCGAAAGTGCGAATTGTCCTCGACACGGTTTCTCTGCTCGATCCGACCATCTGGGCGATAGTGTGATGCGTAATGCTTCTACTGATCGTTCTGCCATTGCCATCATCGGCTAGTTCCAGCAGCAGCCGGGCGATTCTACCATGCACATCCAGAAGTACGAGACCCCCAATTTTGTCGTCCGCGCGCCGCAGGCGTCGCGATAGAGCTTGCAGCAAACCGAGCGCGATTCGTGGCGTTTTCTCGAGACAGCGTTGAAAGTCCTCTCGGTACAGGACAAGCAGGTTGGAGTCTTCCATGGCTATGACGTGCGCCGACCGCGGTTGATCGTCGATCAGTGACATCTCACCGAAGAATTCGCTTGCTCCAAGTACTGAGAGAATCACTTCTCGCCCGTCTTCTCCAATGAGCACCACCTTGACTTGACCCGACTTTACCACAAAGAGCGCATCGCCCGGATCATCCTCGAACACGATAACGCTGTTCCTGGGATAGGCTCGCTCGCGAGTAGCTCTGCTGATGCTTGCGGCTTCCTCCTTGCTGAGATGCGAGAACAACGGGACCGATTGGAGGGGGAAATCCGCTGGCATAGCTATTGGGTTGTTAGGGGGATGTTGAAAGTCCAGCCAAGATTAGCCCGCGGCCAGTCGGCTGTCAAATGGCGCACGACGGTGCACAGTTGCCCGCAAGTCAATGTGCCCGTTATATTTCCCGCCCTTACAGTGTAGAAATGTTACGGAGCAGCCAGTGAAAGCAGGTATTCATCCAACGTATCAACGTGCCGTCGTTACGTGCGCGTGCGGCAACACGTTTGAGACCCGATCGACTCAGCCCGAGATCAAAGTAGAGATCTGCGCGCACTGCCACCCGTTTTTCACGGGTAAGCAGAAGCTCGTTGACACTGCCGGACGTGTCGAGCGGTTCAGACAACGCTACTCGAAGCAAGAATCATCGCCCGGAGAGTGATAGGTGCAGGCGCGGCTCCAGGCCGCGCTTGAGCGCGCGGCTGAAATCGAACGCGAGTTGGCTGACTCGGCTACGGCGCGAAACCCAGCCACACTGAAGACACTCGGACGTGAGCACTCCCGCCTCGAACAGATTCGGCGTGTTGCCTCCGTTTTCGAAAAGCTGAAAAACGAGCTGGCGGAAGCACAGGAGCTTTCGCGCGACCCAGACTCGGGAATGGCAGATCTCGCCCGTGAGGAAGCCGCCAGCCTGGAGCCTCGGGTGGAATCGGCCGAGCGGGAACTCCGCACACTTCTCATCCCACCCGATCCACTGAATGATCGTGACACGCTGGTCGAGATCAGGGCAGGTACCGGTGGTGATGAGGCTGCACTGTTTGCAGCGGACCTCTATCGAATGTATGCACGTTTCGCCGAGCGCCAGGGTTGGCGGACGGAGCCGGTCTCGCTTTCCGAAGGCAACGTGGGTGGGCTCAAGGAAGTGATCTTTGCTGTCCGGGGCGACGGCGCGTACGGACATTTGCGTCACGAATCAGGTGTCCATCGTGTTCAGCGCGTACCCGCGACCGAAGCACAGGGCCGAATCCACACCTCCGCCGCCACAGTTGCTGTGCTTCCTGAGGCGGAAGAAGTAGATGTTGAGATCGAGGAAAAAGACCTCAAGGTGGACGTGTTTCGGTCATCTGGGCCAGGTGGTCAGAGCGTCAACACGACCGACTCGGCAGTGCGGCTGACGCACGTTCCCACCGGATTGGTCGTGCAGTGCCAGGATCAGAAATCGCAGTTGCAGAACAAAGTCAAGGCTCTCGAGGTCCTGCGTGCGCGGCTGCTCGACCGGATGGTAGCGGAACAAGAGGCTGAACGAGGCCAGGAGCGCCGCGCGATGGTTGGCACGGGTGACCGGTCGGCAAAAATCCGCACCTACAACTTCGCGCAGAACCGCGTTACGGATCATCGTATCAACCTCACCGTGCACCGTTTGGATGAGATCCTGGATGGGAACCTCGCCGACGTGGTTGAAGCGCTGCAGCTCGCATATCAGGGAGAGCGCTCGGAAGGCTGATGCCGGGGCGGACCTTGATCGAAGTCGAATTGCGTGAGGGCACGAGCGTTCTCGATCAGGCAGGAATCCTGAATCCCAAAAAGGAAGCAACCGCCATTTGGGCTTCACTGACGGGAATTCAGCCAGGGGATGTTTGGCTGAGCCGCGATGATGAGGCACTCGAATCCCTGTCATCGCGGTTTCGGGAGGCATTAGCGCGCAGAGCGAACGGTGAACCGCTCCCGTACGTGGTAGGCCAGACCGGATTCCGTAAACTAGAACTGAAGGTGGATCGCAGGGCGTTGATACCGCGGCCCGAGACCGAGGGGCTCGTGGATCGTGTACTCGAATGGGGTAGCCGCCCGACCTGCGCTGATATTGAAAACTGGGGCGTAGTGGTG
>JBDGYW010000100.1:0-12814 GCA_039588935.1 Gemmatimonadota bacterium
TCCCGACAGTGGACCGCTCGGCCTGATCACTCGTTTGGTTGCCACTTGAGTCTGGATCGACAGATTAGGACATCACTTGGTCCAAGGGGGGTACGATGTGCCGCCTGTCATCGGTTGTGGTTGTCGCTCTGCTGCTTCCCTTCGGCAATCTTCGCGCGCAAGATCTGACGCAGAGTCGGGAGTTCCCGGAAGAACCGTCGCTCACCTGGCCTATACTGGAGGGAGCCTTGGTTGGGCTCGGCGGTTGGGTGGCCGGCGGAGTCGTCGGTGCGACGTCCGCAGGCGACAGCTGCGGACACGAGTTCTGCGAGCTAGAGGGGTTCATATACGGGGCGGCCGCGGGCGGGACGGTGGGCCTGGCGCTGGGGACGCACCTGGGAAACCGTCGTCGCGGCAGTTTCCCGCTAGATGTTTTGAGTGGAGCCGCCGTGTGGTTTGCGAGCCTCGGCGTTTACCACGCGATGGGGCACGACCTTGGAGAGACGGCGTCAGCCGCGGTGTGGGTTGTCGAGCCTGTCGCCCAGTTCATCACGACTGTAGTCGTCGAACGAGCAACCGGGCGAGCCCGGGATCGACGTCATGCGCCTCAGCTCTCGGTGATACCTCGGCGAGACGGGGTAGCGATTGGGGTGTCGCTGAGCTTCTAGCGTCAAATCTTTCGGGCATGCCCCGGCCGTTTCGTAGCGGTCGGGACTGAATTGCTCGGATATTGTCTTTTCGGTGCAACGGTTGATCTTCCCGAGTGACCGCCCCACCGATCATCCCATGATTACATAGCCGGAGGCTGATATGGCTCACGAGGATCCCAACCGCAGGGCTTTTCTCTCGACTCTCGTTGGCGGTAGCGTGGCGTTCCCGCTGCTGAACGCCGCAGTATTGCACGAGGAAGAACACCGCCATGTCCAGTCGAACCGCCCCCTCGTGGTTACCAGTAAGACCAATGCCGCGGTGCGGGAGGATGTTACCGGTACCGCCTGGAATGTGATGGAAGCCGGTGGCTCAGCCATGGATGCAGCAGAGAAGGGCACCAACGTGTCCGAGGTCGATCCCCGTGATCGAACGGTTGGTTATGGAGGCGATCCGAACGAAGACGGCTTTCTCCAGCTCGACGCATCTGTCATGAACGGCGCAGACGACAATAATATCGGCGCCGTTGCGGCGTTGGAGAACATCAAGACGCCGTGCTCGGTAGCGCGCCTCGTAATGGACCGTACCGATCACTGGCTGTTGGTTGGGAGGGGTGCTCTCCGTTTCGCGAAGATGCACGGTTTCAAAGAGGAAGATCTGCTGACGGACGAGGCGCGACGCAACTGGCTGCACTGGAAAGAGACTCTGAGCGATCGTGACTACTACTTCCCACCGAGAGATCCCGACAAACCGGAAGGCGGCGGCACCATCAACGTCCTCACGCTTGATGCGAATGGCGATATCGCCGGAGTTACGAGTACGGTGGGACACCACTTCAAGATTGTGGGACGCGTCGGCGACTCACCAATCATTGGGGCGGGCCTGTACGTGGATAACGAGATTGGCGGAGCCGGTGCAACCGGCCACGGTGCAGAGTGCGTCAAAGTCTCGGCGAGCAGAATAATCGTGGAAAAGATGAGAGAGGGCCTCTCTCCGGCCGCGGCATGTCGGTACGTTTGCGAGCGCGTGGCGGCGCGTCATGACGGACACCCTATGTTCGGCTTGAAGCTGGTGGCACTCAACAAGAATGGCGAGTATGGATGCTGCGCACTGCGGGGCCGCCTGGACGACAACGGAGCTGTCATCGGTCTTGGGTTCTGTATACAAGATGCTACCGGGCACCGATTTGAACGTGGTGACGCACTGCTGCCACCGATGACTCAGGAAGAACTGGACGCCATTCCGTGGCGTTGATGATCGCATGCGGATGACACGTTCTCGTTATACTGCAGGTAGTCGACCGATTGCTCCGGACGAGAGAAGGAGAGGCGAATCATGCGCGTTAGATATCCCGTAGCAGCCGCCGCCTTATTGGGGTTGCAGGCCCTACACCTCAGCTGTGCACCAGAAGAGGAGGCAGATCTACACGAGCATGGCGAGAGTTTCTCGCATGCCGTCGCGGTGCTGAGCCCCACCGAGGGTTCGGAGGCTAGAGGTGTGGTGACCTTCACGCAGGCCGACGCGGGCATCTCGGTCGTGGCCGATCTCGTGGGGCTGGAGCCGGGCCCACACGGGTTTCACATCCATGAGTTCGGCGACTGTTCTGCCTCAGACGGAACATCCGCTGGTGGGCACTTCAATCCTGAACGTGCTGAGCATGCTGGCCCGGCGGATTCGCTACGCCATGTCGGTGATCTTGGGAACATCATGGCTGACGATGGTGGTGCAGTTCATTACGAGTTCACGGACACTCACATTGCGTTTGCCGGATCGAACTCGATCGTAGGTAGAGGGGTGATCGTTCACGCAGCGGAAGATGATCTGGCCACGCAGCCAACGGGCGCCGCAGGCGCACGAGTCGCGTGCGGGGTCGTCGGGATCGCCCGGCAGTAGGAGCGCTGCAGGTGGTGCCGGCCCTTATCGGTTCAGCGTTAGGAACATGAGCGCAACCTGCTTCATCCCGACGAACAGACCGTCTATCTCGGCTTCCTCTTGGAGTGTGTGCCCACCCCGGCTGTAGGTTCGTCCGAGGCTGATTGCGGGGATACCTCGCCTGGTCGCGATGTTGGCGTCAGTTACTCCCCAAGCATTGAGTCGTGGTTCAATGCCTAGGAATTTCAGCACGGCCTCTGCCGTTCTCACCAGCGTCGAGTTGCGATGGCCCGGTATCATAGCGGCCGGGTCGTCACGTCGACTGATCTCGATCGCTACACCCTCTTCCTCTGCGATTCGATGGCAGATCTCGTCGATCTGGCGGCCTGCCTCGTCGAGTTCGTCCTGGTCGTGAGATCTCAGGTCGGCATAGAAGGTTGTCTCCTGGGAGACCGCGTTTCTCGAGCGCCCACCTTGTACCAAACCGACATTGATGACGGTCCATTTCTCCGTGGGTTCAGTGGGTACTGAGATCTGGTAGATCTCCTGGATTGCTCTGGACATTGCCAGGTTGGGGTTGGGTACCCCCTTGCTCGACAGCGTGTGGGCTCCAGGACCTCTGAAGGTGATCTCGCGACCTCCAAACCCGAACGCTCCGTAGGTAATCCCGCCCAGGCCGCCGTCCAGCGCGATCACCTTGTCGTATTCTTCTTCGGTGTTGTTGAAGTGGTACTTCATGCCCACTTTGCCCATCTCTTCGCCGACGGTCACGAGGAAGTAGTAGTCGTTCACGGGGTCAAAACCGGCATGTTTGAGTGCGCGTAGCGTCCAGAGAAGATTGATGCAACTTGCCGTGTTGTCCCCAATGCCGGGTGCCTTGAGGATGTTTCCGTCCCTCATGACCCGGATGTCCCAGAGGTCTTGAAAGACCGTGTCCATGTGAGGAGCGAACACGATCTTCTCCCCCTGTCCGCTTGCTCGCCAGATTCCAACCACATTGCCGACATCATCGATGTAAACGTCGTCCAATCCGGCGGCTTCGAATTGCTCCACGAAGTACCGGCCTCTCTCTTGCTCGTGGCCCGAAGGGGCGGGGATCTCGGTGAGCTGGATCCACTCCTCGACGATGTTGTCTCGGTTCTCTTCGATGTATGCGAAAACGTCTCGAGCGAGAGGGGTAGAGGCGAGTTCAGGTGTGAACAACGACTCCTGCGCCGCGAGAGTCACTGTGATAGTGGTGGAGAGAGCGAAGACCGTGAAGAGTGTTTTTCTCATGAGAATTCACCTTTTCTGGTGCTAGTCCCTAGCTTTGCCGCAGCCTTTGTCCTGATGACGTTCTTCCACATTCCGCTGCAGTTCAGCAACGAACTCCTTGAACTGGCTCTTGGAGACGATGTCGGTGTCCAGGGCCTGGGTCGCGGTCGGAAAGTACAGATGGTCCGTGTACTGCATCGCAAGTTCGAATTCATCGCGCTTGGGGACGTAGCAGTGGACCTCGAGCTTGCCTCGCCAGGTACGCACAGCCTTGACGGCTTTGCCATTGATGATCGCGTAGATTGGCGTTTTCATTGAACGATCTTCTAGTATGGAGGACCGAGCTGCTCTTTGCCACCCTGGCTCACAGATCGTCAGATTCGTACTTTAGTGCAGCTTCAGCCAAGGTCATAGGAATGGACATAGACTCGGTGTTGGGTGATCTCAAAGACACCATCGGCGCACCAGGCGAACCGCCAATTCTGGAGGAGTTCAACCGACTGGACCGGCGTGCATTCGAGCTTGCGCGACTCGTTGCTCGTGACCCGACGCTGAGAGCGCAGTTTGAGGACGAAACAAGACAACTCACCTGCCAGGCCGAGCAACTGGTTGAAAGGCTTGAGAGGGAGCATCCTGACCTTCACGACGATTTGTCGGACAGGATATCGGAGTCGTTCCTCGATCTGTCGTTTGTCGAAACGGAGTCGGACGATGTGAGTTTCCGGCTCGGCGTGCTTCTTCCGTAGCGAGCTGCCAGGGTGGCCCTGCTACTCGACTGTAACCTCGATGCCCACGCAATACGCTCGCTACTTCGGGAGAAGTTGCCGGACATCAAATGGAAACTGGGTGATAGCGAGCACGAAGGCTTCTACGTACTGGGGCACACGGAAACTGGAGTAAGGGTCAAGATCACCGAGGAAAGTGAAGCAGATGGGAGTACACTGACGGCCAGCGGCAGGCGTGTACCGCGAAGGTACTACGTGGGGGTCCATTTCTTTGGCTCAAAGGAAGATGTCGGTCGGTTCCGCAAGTTCGTGAGAACCATTCTTCTACAACGGAGAGTTAGACGGGCGATCACCGCTGAGATTGGTGGCTAAGACAGGGCGAAGCGCTGACAATCAGAGTTCTTCATCCTTCCCCGTGTCAACGACATCACTCACCTTCAGCAAGATCTCGCCACCTGTCTCCTCGGGATGAAACGTCACCGAAAACTCCTGTAGACTCGCTCCTACAAGATGAATCCGAAGACGGCCCTCCTGAGTTTCAGCGTCTGGCCACGGATGCAGACCTGTCATGATCTTGAGGCGACGCGTGATCTTCTCTCTCCATTCCATAGGAAGAGGGATGCTTTGTACCACCTCATCGCCGCGCAGATACCGAGCGGAGAATACGGCCGGTTCTTCACTCCGCTCCAGTACACCGATATGAACTGCTGAGGCTCCGTGTTCCTTTACATCCCTGAGAATATCGTTGATGGCCTTCACGCAGTCCCCGTCTTCAACGATCTCTACATCGGCGGAGGAGTAGCCGCCGTCTCCAAGTGAGCTACTGCCGCTCGGCCATGCTGATACGTGACGTCGCCCCCGCAGGAAGAAGAGTGCGAACAGAACGGCCAAGAGAGTGGTGAGAAGCATCCAGGTCATGGCGAGCCCTCCGGGTTCTTGAATCTTCCGAGGAAAAGCACCGCTCCATTCGAGCGCTCCCGCAACACCAGCAGGAACGGGTGATCGGCTCGAAACACAGCCAGCTCCTCTGCGTCGCCTTCTTCTTTCTCCATAGCCCCCGCCGTGGCTGCCGCTGCTTCAGTACCGTCCTCGTTCACGTCGATGAAGGCCTCGTGAAACACCTTGGCAAGGTACAGTGACTGTTGGCGCCCATCGATGTGGGAGAAGTCGGCCATGTCAGTGTCGAATGCGGCTGTCATCCCGAGCGACTGGAGTACGTTGCCCAGTTCGCACCGGGTCGTGATCCGAAATCTGGGAAGTGTGACGATCACGTTCTGTACGCGAGTCTGACTTGCCCACTTCTCGAGGTCGGTCGCCGTGAGCGTGCGTTCGAGGGGTTCCAGACAATCGCTGGTCCTAGGCAGTAGGACGAGCATCGAAAGGTGGAGACCGACGTAGGGCATCTCCAGCAACTGCAGATCGGGAGTCTCGGCATATCCAAAGCCAGACACCGTATGCATCATGGGGGTCGTGACCGATTCCGCTTCCGACACACGAAACGGGAGGTTCTCTGTATCATCTGGGTCGAACGGCTCCGCCCATGCTCCCCTGAAGTAGATGGCGCTGGTTAGCTCGAGCCGAGTGAGAGAGTCGATGGAGCCGGGCGGTATCAGATCGGAGATGCGGCTGTTGGTCCTTTCCTCCGCCCACGCGTTGATAAAGCGACGGGCAGCCTCCGGGTTTCCGTAGTCCATTGCTGTGATGTGTGTCCGGAAGACATGCTCGACGAGGCCGGCGTACGACTCGAGTACCGGGTAATCCGCGTGTGGCCAGAGGCCGGTGGCCGAATCGAGCTGGATTTCGCCACGCTGCCGAACTCGCTGGAGGATGCCGTCGATTACTCTGAACGCCTCCTGAAATTGCTCGGATTCCGGAGTGAGGTGCAACAAGCGGTCGATCTGGACGGCCGTCTCACCGCGCGCACCGGCGCGTGCCATAGCGAGCGCTGTCCATATGCTGAGCGGCGAGAGAAAGACGTTTTCCGAGCCGCAGCTGATTTGTCTGTAGAGATCGAGAGCGAAAGTCGTGCTGCCGCGCGTGAGGCAGTTTGCGGTATCCTGAGGAGCGTCGGCAGAACGGTCTGAAAGCGGGGCGTTGATTGGCTGGGAGACCATACACAAAATCTGTTTCGCGCGCGCCGGTTTGGTAACCTGCCGAGACCGGGCTCGGTGTATTCAGTTTGACGCTCTCCAATCCTGCCTCCATATTCTCGAAGCCCGAACGTCCGATCCGTTACCTACACTTGGCGGTGTCGTGGTCGCGATCCTGGCCTCGCTGGTTGGACTGCTCGTTGGAGTACTCGTCGGTCGTGGTTTGTCTGCCCGTGGGATCACCGCGCAGAATGCTCTCGAAGGCCGACAGGCCGTAGCGTACACGGTCTTTTTCGTCGCGGCGGTGGTGGGGCTCGGCATCTACCTCAAGCCGGCATCGTTGCAGCCCCCGGTCGTCCTATCGCTTTACGGCGAGGCACTGCTCGTGCCGGGTATGCTGTTTCTAGCGTGTTTCGGGCTCAGTCTGCTTGTCGTGCTCGAGTGGCCTGGTCGAAAGGACGCAGTCCGCCGACGTTCTCTGCTGACCGGGTCGATTCTTCTTCTGGTTTGTTTGGCCGTTCTTGGATTTCGGGCAGTCCCTGTTACCTCGATCCTTGGTGAGAGTTCCATACTCGACGGCGTCGTAATGCAGACAACGTCGTATACCTGCGCCCCGGCTAGTGTCGCAACGATCGCACGGTTCGTGCTTGGTGATTCCTTTGCCACCGAGCGCTCGATGATCCCTCTCACGCGCACCAACAGGTGGGGCACCACGACCCTCAGGGAGCTGAAAGCGATCCGTGCCTTGGGACTGGGCGCGCGTTTCTCGAATCGACTGACTGTGGACAGCATCATCGCTCTAGGACTCCCCGCGGTACTACACGTCGATGAACCGGTGGCTACCGGCACGACCATCAGGCATGCCGTGGCACTGCTCGGCGTAGACACAGCCGCGAGCACGGTATCGGTGGGAAACCCCTTGCGGGGATTGCAGGTCGTTCGCGTGGATGAACTCGAGGATTACTGGAGTGGAGAAGCAGTGCTGGTCGAACTGGAGCGAGGGGGCAACTAGCATGAACGCGCTATCGACACTCGTCGCCTTTGCGCTTGCTTTGGCGAACGGAACCACGCCGTACCCGAATGGAAAGTTCTATTCGCTGGAACACGTTCCGCCGGGCGTTCCCTACCAACGCGCGATCCTCTGGCACAGCAGCGCGACGGAGACACTCCTGATCCAGAGCCAGTTCACCCTCCCGGGTGCAGACTCCAACGCCTCACTCGGCTGGGTGGTTCCCGTTCCAGGCGTTCCGGAGGTCGCGAGCGCGCCCGCAGATCAGACCCATGATGCGTTCAGGCACCTTGGGTTCGTTACCCGACCGACAACAACGCGAATACTCCCATTGGCATTTTTTCTCGGGCTGCCCGTCCTCACGGTTGTCATGCTCGCTTTAGTGATCCTCTCGCTCTTCCGGCCCATTCCGCGGTGGGCGTGTCGAGGCATGTTTTTACCGGAACCGCCAGTGCAGGCCCAACGTGCCGCGTTGGGGAAGCGCGCAGCGATCTTGTTTGTTTGCTGGGTGCTAGCCGCGATATCCACCCCCACGTTCTCTGCGTCCGGTGTGGACGTGATCTCGTCGCAACGGGCCGGTATCTACGACGTACAGGTGGTAACCGCGACGGATGCTGCACCCTTGATAGAGTGGTTGAACGAGCAGGAGTTCGAGTTTGCGGATTCCGACCGAGAGGTCTTCAACAGATACCTCGATGCGGGGTGGTCCTTCGCCGTCGCCAAGGTGAGGCCGAGAGTGCGGGTAATGGGCGAAGAACGGATTGTGGAGCGACTCATTGCGCCGCTCATACTTCGTTTTGCTGCAGACGATCCGGTCTATCCAATGGCACTCACCGGAACTGTGGGGCGGGAGACCGAAGTCCTGCTCTACATCTATAGTGACCACAAGATCGTCGGCGACGGCCGCCTCGAACTGCATGCGGCACTGGAGACCGGCAGCATTATAGCGGGCTACCTGGAGACAGATCCCCCCGAGTTCCTTACGGAACGGGAGAAGGAACTCACCTACATCACCAAGTTCAAAGGGGTCCTCACTCCCCAGCAGATGCGGGAGGACCTGGTATTCTCGGTGGCTTCAGACGACGAGCCCTACCGCAAGCATATAGTGAGGTTTTAGTAAGAGGATTCCCTCATCCCGAGCGGAGTGCGAATTTTAAGCGTCTGGTGGCCTTCTTGACCGAGAGGGAAGCCAGGGATGAAGGCCGCTGTCATCCTCGCGGGGTTCTTGATTCCCTCAGTCGCCATCCAGTCATCGGCCTCACGCATCAATGCGCGCCCTTTGCTACCTTCCAGCATCTGGCCTTTCCGTCTCAAAGACACCGCATGCCAGAATGCCGATCGGCATTCTCTGAACCTGTCGATCGCAAAGCTGAGGTGTTCCAATGCGGTGGGCATGTCGCCTTGCGTTGACGCGATACCGGCTCTCAAGAGCTTTGCTTTGGCATCGTTGGAGATGACGGAGTAGTGACGCTCTCGCTCGAGTGCCTTTGCATCGTTCTCGGCTATGGCGAGCAGGCGTCTGCGATCATGACCACTTCTTGCGGCGGCAATCGCGCAAGCGGCCCGCATACGTAGACAACGCACCCGCACCGAACGGATTCTGAGCACGAGCGATCTTTCGAGCGTGGGCCACACGGCAGCGATGTGTTCGTATGCGGCTTCGTTCTCCACGGCGTAGAGGTCGATCATCCCTCTTGCCAGCAGGCAGTTGTAGTGAGGAATGTAGAAGACACCGTCCGGACATTGCGCGAGTGCTTCTGCCAGTGCGTCCCGTGCTCCAGGTAGATCGTCTTGGCACAACCACAGCAACGTTGACCATCCCGACCGGAACATCGTAGCAGCGAACAGATTTCCGCGGTCCAACGCGTCGTCGAGAAACTCGCGACTGACGCGGCACAGGTCCACGATCTTTCCTTCATCGATCAGCGCCGAGATGTGGTACACCCTGGCGATGTTGAGGGGCCACGCGGACAAGCCACGCTGCTCGGTGAGGATCTCCTCAGCCTCAACGGCAAAACGCTCTGCGTCCTCAGAACGTCCGCTGTGCACCGCGGAGACCGCGCCAATCATCCGGCACAGGCCGAGTATGGGGCGCGAACCGATACGATCGGCCAACCGCTCAGCCTCCTCCAGCAGACTCGCTGCCTTGGCTGTCGCTCCAGAACTCGCGGAGAAACCGGCTTCCATGGCCAGAGCCCGACCTACTCGGTTCGGCTCGCCCACGTCCAGGGCGAGCAGCAGATGTAGGGTCTGGTAAGCGGCACCTTGGATGTTGTCCACGAGCGCCATGCCTTCGGCAACCGCCCAGCAAGTGTCGATTCTGGTAAGCTGATCGCTGGGAATGTCGGCTTCGCTGCGTTCCTCGTATTTGAGACCTCTGATAGCCACCCTGAGGCGCCTCAGAACCAGTGCCAGAAAGGCGCGCTTGGGAGATGGAGGCAGTTGCGGAAGCCCAACCTTTCTCAACACGGTCGCAACTACATCGAGGCCCTCCGCGATCCGCCCACTTACCAAGTATTGCTGTCCGGCGCGTCGCTGAACTTCGATGGCGGTGCTTTCATCGATGTAGGCGAGTGCATCAAGATAGGCACTGGCGGCTTCGCCACCTCGTCCTGCGCTTGCGTGCGCGTCTCCCAACCCGACGTACCAGCTTCCGATATCTGGATTTGATTTGCCGCTCAAGCCGATGGCGCGCTCATAGAATACTGCTGCCCGCTCGAACGCGAGCGCGCGCTGGGCGCCACCACCAGCCTTTGCAGCGTATTGCCCGGCTCGACGCTTTTCGCCGGCACCAAGGTAGTGCTCGTATAGGGCCTCGGGATCGTCAACATGCTTCGCCTCGAGCCCCTCGGCGAGACTCAAGTGGATGTTGCGAGTCTCTTCATCTGACAGGCCGCGGGCCAGGTTCTCGCGAATCCTGTCGTGATACAGATTGATGCGATTGTTGGCCGCTGCAACCCTCACCAGGTGAGCGAGGCGGAGACTGGCCACGAGCGCCCGTTCGCCGCCCTCGAGACAGGCTGCGCGGAATGCAACGTCGGCGTCTATCGGCTGACCGGCAACCGCCAGCACCTCACTGAGGGCGCGGGCACCTTCAGGCAGCTGGTCGAGGCGTACATTCAACATGTCAGCGAGCCCCAACGATCTACCTTTGCTTCCAGCGCCTGCCTCGAGTGCAACACGCACCATCTGATCGAGCAGGAAGGGATTTCCGTCCGACTCCTCTGCCATCGACCGCGCGTACCCTAACGAGTCAGACTGCCAATCGGTCAACATCTCCTGGGCATAGTTGGCCGAGTCCGCAAAGCTGAGGGGCCCGACTTCGAGTACCCATCTGCCCGAGTCAGCCGCCGATTCGAGTAACCGTGTCAGCAGTGGCACGCCGGTCACTTCTTCGCTACGGAAGCTCAAAATGAAGAAGACGCGCAGGTTCTCCATGGACTGGAGCACATCCTCCAACACGTCTGCGCTGTCGCGATCCACCCACTGCAGATCGTCGATGTGTAGAACCAACGGCCGCGCTCTCGAGATATCAACCAGGGTTTCTCGGAAGGCGGTGAACGCTCGGCGCCGCAGCTCCCACTGATCTGAAATGTCCAGAGCGCCGGCTGCTCTGCGATCGACGGCAGGCACGCGTCGGAGTACCGGAAACACGCGAGCCAGCGCCGCAGTGTCTTTCGGGAGACGAGGCTCGAGAAAGCTGTCGTCCAAACCGCGCAACAGCCTGCTCAACATGTCGACTACGCCGTCAAACGCCTCGAACGGCACCGATTCACGCGCGTAGCAGCGACCGGCGAGCACAACGGCTCGCTCGTTGTGTACGAGTGAGTCGCTGAAGTGGCGGATCAAGGTGGTTTTGCCGATGCCGGATGGACCGAGCACACACATGGAGACGGTCTTGCCGAGCGTCACCTCTGCGAACGCGTCTTCGAGAGTTTCGAGGTGTTTGTTCCGTCCGACCAATGCTCCGCCTTCGACCCGCTGTATGTGCTGGTCGATTAACACGGCGGGCTCGGACACGCGGAGTTCAGTTAACAGGTCTTGGTCCGACGGTCTGTCCGCTGGATTGCGGGCCAACAACGTAATGCACAACTCCACGAGGTCGTTCGGCAAACCAGGTACGAAGTCGTCGGGACGAGGCGCATCGATCTCTCGTTTCTGCCTCAGCACTTCCAGAGCTGCTCCGGAAAACGGCAGCCGTCCGGTGAGTGCCTCGAAGAGAAGTACGCCGACGGCATACAGATCGCTTTCAGGGCCGCACGCCTGACCTGCACACTGCTCGGGTGCCATGTAGCCGACGGTACCGGAGATTGCATTCTCGACGGTATCAACCTCGGGTGACCCGGTAATTTCAGCGGCTATTCCGAAGTCGAGAATTTTCACGCGCCCGGATTCTTTCACGAGCACGTTTGAGGGCTTCAGGTCCCGGTGGATCTTGCCGGCCCGATGCAGGGCGGAGACGCCCTGAAGAAGTTGGTGCAATGCCGTTCGCAGTCGGGTTTCGTCGAGCACACCGCCGACATTCCCTGCCGCAACAGTCTTCTGACTAATCTGGAGCTTCGAGGCATCGACCGGATCTACCTCTGTAACGTCGTCATCGGAAGCAATACCCGCTGTTGGCCGCACGTATTCGATGAAGCTCACACCACTTACGAGTTCCATCGTGAAGTACCAGACGTCGTCTTGGGCCACGAGTTCGTACAGTTGAACCAGATTGTTGTGGGCAACGTCTGCCAGCGCGCGGAACTCCTGCTTGAACCGATAGATGGCCGAAGCATCGGCGTGGTGCAGCGTCTTGAGTGCGATTGCTTCACCGCGATCCCGGTCGTAGACGCGGTACACCGTGCCCATGCCGCCCGTGCCGAGTTCGCCTTCGATGATGAAGTTCTCGCCGATGGCGGCGTTGAGCCGATCGAGGAAGTCTGGCATGGTGGGTTGGAAGGTCCAGTTGCCCTAAGATACGGAGTGTGCAGAGGGAGGGCCAGAGAGGGTGCAGCAAACCTTGTTCGTTACACTTTCCCCGCTTTTCCCTTCCATCACTGGCGCTAGCGGTATTTTGCACGCATCTTAGCGCACCGTGCGTGGGCTCTGGCTAAGGAGCCCGGGCGCGGCGGTTTTGGGGCTGTGCGGTGCGTTCTTGAGGACGCCATTCTTGGCCGAGCGCGCCCTCATCAGTGCGCGACTCCCAAGCAAAACGGCTGGGACACAATGACCGACGTCCGTGATCATTTGGAATC
>JBDGYW010000101.1:0-12733 GCA_039588935.1 Gemmatimonadota bacterium
TGCTTCGATGATCGTAGCTTTCTCGTCACCCAGTACGGTGCTGATGAACTCTCTCGCATCCAGATCGTCGTCTACGACGAGTATCTTGTAACCAAACAGGTCGGACATACTACTCCCTCGAGGCCAATCCGTTAAGGATGGAAACCAACGTGTCCGGCTCGTCCACGATCAGTGATCGCTCGGTGAGAGACGACACCCGCTGTTTCAGCTCTTCCTTCATGGTAACGAATATGGACCACGTTTCGGGAGAGTGCTTCAAGGCTTCCTCGAGCATGGGTACGTCTGAACCTGTGTCTCCGCACACCAGGTTGGGTCCCGTTGCCAGGTCCAGTCCCAATCTCTCGTTCAAGAAACCGACTCCGTTGCCCTTGCTGAAGTCTGTCAGTCCTTCGCCGGAATCATCACTTGGCACTGTAAGGATGATCTCGACATCAAGGCCAGTGTCTTCAATACGGAAGAACTTGTCATTGGCGTCGAGTTCCTTGACGAGATCCTCGAGGACCTTCAAAAACTCGGCGGATTCCACTTCAGGCACGGAGCCCGTCACATCCTGCCTGGCCATGGTTGTCTGTCCGAATTTCTGCTGAAAAGCAGAACCTATCAACCCGAATTTCTCGTAGTGAGGCTGCTTCAACATCTCGCGCAATCTGTCATTGAGTTCGTCGAGCTTTTGCTGTTGTTCGGGGTCTATCGCCAGAGTGCCACGCACGAAGTTCACGTCGCGATATTCGCGCCCCTTAGAGCCGGCGTTGATGACAATGCCGGTTGGAATGGTAGTAATGTCGACCATTCCACCCTTTTCCAGCGGCGCCGAAGTGAGAATCACCGTATTCTGCGCGCAGGTCTGTGCGAAACGCGCTATATAAACGGAATTGTAGATCGACTGGATTGAGGAGAGATATCGTCCGCAATAGTTGTTGACGGTGCCGTCTCTGTCGCTGATGAGGTTCCTGAGCTGAATCGGTGCGAGCATGGCAATGCCCAACCCAACCTGTTCATCGAGCGTGGGGTGCAGTTCACGCAGTTGCCTTTCGAACGCCCGTTCGCCATCGCTCAAGAACAGAATATCCTTTTGCAGCTCAGTGATCTCGTAACTGAGGTCTATTGCGATCTTTCGGTTATCATCAAGGTCGACTTCGGAACCGTTTGGCGTTGAGGGTATTGCCTCGAGTGCTTCAGCTGCCTGTTCGAGCGATCGGATGTCGTCGGTGTCCACGGTGGCGTCGCTGAGATAACGGGTCACCACACCCAACCGGATCTCGCGCGTCTGAGCCATGAGTGTGTAGAACTGCTGCAGGGTCGTGACCGCCTGATTCTCGATCCTCATGTATTACGTCTCCTCCTCGCAGAGAATGGATTGCTGGCGCTTGTCTTGCCACAGTCGGCATCTTCGCGTACCGAGAGCGCTGCAGCGACTCGAGGTCGATGGCTCGCGGCAAAACCGGTGTCTAAAGTGTCACACGCTCACCAGCCGGGACAGCGAACAACCGCTTCAACAACTGGATCTGACCAACGTGGTAAACGTCATGCGTGACCACACCGAAAAGCAGGTCGGCGAAGGTCCAGGTTTCGCTTTCGGGTGCATGGTCATCGAGTCGTCGGGTGTCGAGAGGTAAGATGGCATTCACTAGCTTATGATGCTCAGAGCGTAGTAGAGCCCGATCGCTCTTCCACGATTTTGCATCAGCCAGATTAGGGACTGCCGGCCAATTAGCCGGACTACGTGGGAAACTGCCTTTGGGACTCCCGTCGAGGAGCCGGCGCACGGCATATTTCCAATACGCGATGTGGAGCACCAACTCCCAGATGCTGTGTCGGTTCGGGGCGGGCTTCCATAACGCCACTTCTACGGTGATGCCCCTGAGTGCACCGAGTGGTGAGGCGCCTCCGTACCATAGACGCTTTCCGGCCTTTGGCTGCAGCAGCTGAACCACGGTGTCGAGTCGGGACTCGGTCATCGGCACCCCTTTGTGTCTTGGTTTTCCTCATCGCCGGATGCCGGCAGTTTTCGCATTGTATTGAGGCTCAGGATGTGTAGGGTGACCGCGATAGCTACCGCGACCAGTATGGCACGGACAACGCACGAGTTGACGACAACGAGTGCCGAATATCCGATGGCGATCCAGAGTAGCACAAGTGTGAACACCTTGGTCTGCCAGGTTACCGCTTTGTGTTCGCGGTAGTTCCGTATGTATGATCCGAAGAGGCGGTGGCTGATCAACCAATGATATAGCCTGTCCGAACTCCGCACGAAACAGGCTGCTGCCAGCAGGAGAAAAGGCGTGGTGGGAAGCAGCGGAACCACGATGCCAACGGTCGCGAGAGCTACCGATATCACCCCAGCAGTCGCCAGCATTACCTTCCGCGGTCCAGCGCTTTTCATATGGTGCAATTGGAGGCTTCGTCCCGGCACCGTTCGTGCTGTCGGATCATGTCGGCAAGGACCCGAGCGCAGCTTCTAATTCGCCCACAGCCTGCCGTTCCACCTCTCGCACGGCATTCAGCAAAGACGCTTGGGAGCGCCGCTGCACCATTGTCCACTCGGCCATGTCTCTCAATTGCCTGGGCCAAGGAACGTTGGCCCATCCTACGTCGAGTCTACTTGCGACATCATCGTACAACGATGCGGCCTGCGCCAGGCGTTCCCTTGCGGCTTCAGGGAGTCTCGTCAAGATGTTCCGCAGATACTGGGCGGCACACCGGCGAGCATCCACTAGGCAGTAGTAGATGTGCGCGTTACCGAGCACGATCGCGCCGGCGTCGATGTCCACATCGTGTATGAAAGACTCATCGGAGAGGGCGTCGATCCACCTTTGGTATGCGGTAAACCCGGAGGCGTACACGTCCTCCAGCAACTGTTGGTTGTGAGCCAGCATCACTGCCGTCTCCAAAGACCTCGTTATGCACTCAATAGAGGGTTGCTTCGGTAGTTGAACGAGTATGCCGAATCTCCATGGCCAGTTCTTCAACACCCGTGGCTTGTCTCCTCTGCTGCTGTAGGGATTGCGCATCAGCAGTTGCTTGCCGTTCTTCTCGTATCCGACGACGATTCCCGTTTCCTCTTCTGCGGTGAGCACGGGTTTGCCATCGTCAATGCTGCTCACCACTGCGTCGATCACGTCGGGAGGAGCGGGTTCGTTGGCGGGTTCCCAACTGTGATCGAAGAACTCGAACCCGAGTGACTCGCGAGCCAGCGTAGCACATGAGAAACCGAGGTACGGGTGAGGCGAGCTGGGACAAAGAGCGCCACCTACTTGAAGTCGAAAGGCGGCTGCGGAAACGCCCATCAAATCCACATAGGTTGTATCCGAGCCCAACGCCCGGAACACGATCGACATGGACTTGAACACGGTATTGGGCTGTTCGTTGGGCGGCGGGTAGAAATCATCCAGCTCAAGCCACACGCTGTTCCCTTGGTGTTTGATCTCGGTCACTGCTCTCGTTCGCCCTCTTCGATCTCGGTGTTTTGGGTGAAGATGAGTTGCCAGCGTGAATCGTGGAGCTCGAAGATGTCGCAAAACCGCAGAGTGTGCTCGAAGATGTCGCCTCCGAATCGGCCGCTCAACGATCCGATGCCAGTGACTACTCCAAGGTTCCCAGATACGTGTGTTCGGAGATCGTTGACGTCGAACTCTTCCAGGCGAGCAACGCCCGGGCGATAGAACTCGAGAATCGCCTCGCGGTTCTCCACGTTCCCTCTGAGATCGAACCCGCGATAGCCCTCGGCGATCAGTCTCCCCAGTGCGTGCGGATCCGGTTTTTTGAGCGCATCTCTGATGTCGTAGAATGCTTGCAGGACTTCATCTGTGGCAGACACGAGGTTCTCGGACCTCACGTTTAAGGTGACGTACGGAAACGAAGCGATGGCGCGTCCTCACAGTCCCTCGCCAGGCTACATCAATGCTACATCCGTCAGATCCCAGACTCAACGTGATGGGAGAATCTGCGCAAGAACTGCCGAGTTCAGAACCGGAATCCGATACCCAGGAACGCCTGCGCCGAGGTGCTGGATGGCGCGAGGAAGTCTAGTAGGTGCAGCTCGACAAATGGCCGGGCAACGCCCATTTCGTGCCTCAGCCCGGTGAAGATGCTGTACCCCGGATCGATATCGACTTCGTCCAGCACTGCCCGATACGAAGCGTCCGGCTTCA
Organism: Gemmatimonadota bacterium; assembly: GCA_039588935.1. Taxonomy (GTDB): domain Bacteria; phylum Gemmatimonadota; class Gemmatimonadetes; order Gemmatimonadales; family GWC2-71-9; genus JBDGYW01. The sequence goes on from JBDGYW010000101.1 coordinate 4,152, forward strand.
CCAAAACGAGCCCGGATCCGACATAGAGTGGAAACGGGCTTTGAAGAACCGTTGCTCTTACCGCGACTTGAGCCATCCAGCTCGAATTCTCCGGTGTCTGGTCACTGGAGAGTACGCTCGATACCAGATACAAGGCCGGGTAGAACTCCAGCGGACCCACGAACTGCGTGACGAGGTGAATGCCCAGACGGCCACCGACAAAGGCACCCCCAGCAACCAAACCGCCAAACCGTACTCCCAGTTCAAAAGGTGAGCTGACTTGACCGGGTTCTCCCGACCGGGTCCAAAGCGCGATTACACCGCAGTCGTTGCTGGCTCTCATGTACTCAACGGGTGTTTCCAGCGATCTCCCGTAGGCCTCGACTGCTGAGATGGCATTCAGAGGCAGACTGTTGATGTCGACCGTCTGGCTATTACCCAAAGAAGCACCATCGAGGAAGATGAGCGGTGGGCACTCAGTGAGTGCCGAGGTACGGTGGTGGGGCCTACCCGGCACGTCGATCAAGTACTCTCGCATATCGACGAGTCCATCCGGTAATGGCCGTCCGTAGTTGGGGTTCGGCAAGATGGAGAATCCTCGCATGCGGCGAACAACGTCGGTTACCTGCTGTGGATTCCATTGCGCGAACTCTTCACGTAACAGGTGATCACCCATGCCAAGCGCTTCATGCCGGTGATAGGTGGCGAGGAAGCGTTGGACAGGCTGTGCCTCGACGACGACGGGAGTGAGGGCGTACGGATCTCCCGCTTCCAGAGCACTAGCTGACGGTACCCTGATGACCACGGTGACATCATCCGCGTCATTGGGGGCGTGGAGAACCGTAGTCACCGTGGGCGCATAGCCGATCCGGAGGACACGGAAGGCATAGTCACCGGGGGAGACCGCGAATCGAAACTGTCCTGCTGAGTCTGAGATTGCCTGTGAAATTATTGTGCCGAGCGTGTCCAGAATCGTGATTTCCGCAGTCGCGATCGGTAAGGACGTGGAGTCGTCCAAAACGGTGCCGCGGATGGTCTGAGCGTATGCAGAGTGCAGGAGTGTGAAAGTGAGGATCACAAGCACGGAGAGATTTCGACACGATAGCACGGAGTACCTCGCCCCGGTGACGCTTGACTGTCGGCCCCTAGACGGTGTGAAATGTCGGTACACCGCAGTCATACGATCGGTCCTTTCAAATCCAGACGTCGCTCGCCGCCGTCTTGTCGCCGCCAGTGCTTCCGGTGTTCACCGTTCCGGCTTGTTCGATGACGAGCACATGACACTCCGTATCTGCGAACGGCTTGTGCTCAACTCCCCTGGGCACGACGATCATTTCTCCCTGCCTCAGATCGATACACTCATCGCGAAAGTCGACGCGCATCGCTCCGTTCAGGACCAAGAACACCTCGTCGGTCTCGTCATGCTGATGCCATACGAAATCACCCTGGAACTTCACCAGCTTGAAGTGATTGTCGTTCATCTGCGCGATGATCTTGGGAGACCACAGCTCAGAAAACATGGCCAGTTTCTCGGCCAGGTTGACGGCTGAGTACGCCATCTGTTTCTCCTGGTTGTCAGGTAGCGTGTCACGCGCTGGGGTCACGCGCGAACCGGAAGCTCAGTAAAACTATCTGAAAGCCCCGCGAAAAGTGTGACTTCCCTCTTACAACGCCTCTACACAGTCTTTAGCTTTGTGCCAACACGCAAACACCCCGTCGAATCTATCGGAGGACCTTATGTGGCGCGCCATGATGCTGGCTCTAGCAATCGTAATAGCCTGTCCATTCCTTGCTCGCGGACAACAGTGGTCACCGGCGCAACAGGAGGCCTGGCAGACTGTTGAAGCGTACTGGCAGTGCTTTGCTGAAGGAGATGCAGAATGTTTCTTGACGTATCTCCACGACGACTTCAGCGGCTGGACAAACACGAATGCTCTGCCGCGCGACAAAGAGGACATGTCGCTGTATTTGCCGCTCGGTTTCGAGACTTCTCAGACCCTTCTCCACGACGTAGATCCCGTAGCAATCAACGTTCACGACAATGTCGCGATCGTTCACTACTACTACTCGCGTACGTTTGTGGACAGTTCCGGTGCTCGCAAAAGTGATACAGGTCGTTGGACCGACATATTGAAAAAGCAGGGAGATCGTTGGGTGATGATTGCTGATCACGGCGGGTCCGATGGCGGGACCTGAACCCTATTGTTCGCGCGCTGGTACGCTGTGTCCACGACAGGAGACGATCATGAAGAGAACGGCGATGGCACTGTTTTGTGCGATGGCGGTTGGCCCGACGCTGTCGGGTCAATCAGGTGACGGTCTAAAGGTGTTCATATCGGTCGACATGGAAGGTCTCACCGGCGTCGTGCATTGGGAGGAGGTCAGCAGAACAGGGAAGGATTACGATTACTTCAGGGCTGTGATGACTAGGGAAACGAACGCCGCGATAGAGGGCGCAATTGCTGCCGGTGCGACGGAGATCGTCGTGCGCGATTCTCACGGCTCGGCTCGTAACATCCTCCCAGAACTGTTGAACGAGAATGCACGCCTGTTGCGCGACTGGTCCGGCAGCCACATGAGCATGATGGAGGGAATCGACGAGACGTTCGATGCGGTCGTCTTTGTCGGTTACCATGCAAAGGCAGGAACTCCTGACGCGCTACTCGAACATACGTCGTCAGGTAATGTCACCAGCATCGAGATCAACGGAATAGCGCTTCCTGAGGCAGGGTACAACGCTCTCATTGCCGGGAATCTCGGAGTGCCAGTCGTCTTCACGGCCGGAGACATGGCAATCTGTAATCAGGTCACAGAGCTGTTTGGAGAAGTCGAGACTGTGGCTGTGAAAGAAGGAATTGGTGGCGCGGCACTGAACCTTCATCCAAACGTTGCGCGTGAGAGGATCCGCACGGGGGTCGAACGTGCGTTGCGCAACCTCGACAGATTCCAGCCGTACAGACTCACGGCACCTTACACACTGGTTCTGACTTTGAAGGACGAAAAACTGGTGCACAACGGTTCGTTCTATCCCGGGGTTGAGCGGACCGGCGATTGGGAACTGACGTTTAGGCACAGCGACATCATGGAGATCATTCGTGCCTGGATGTTCATGCGGCGTATGTAGCGACGGATAGAGGTCGAACAAGTCCCGCCGGGCGGAACGTTGGTACTAGATCTTGTCCCGGAGGATTTCGTCGCGTGGTTCGGGAATCACGACCTTCTCGGCCAACAGGCCCTTTGTCTTCACATGCTCCGCGCCAGCATCCACGGCTGCCGTAACCGCTGCTACGTCACCTGTAAGGGTGACGTAGCCCTTCCCGCCAATTGCCATGGCCAAATGAATTTCTATCAACTGCACCTCGGCGGCTTTGACCGCGGCGTCGGCTGCCTCGATCGTGGATGCTACGGAGAAGGTCTCGATGATCCCTAGCGCTCCCGTCTGATGCAGTACTCTCGTACCGCTGATGGCGGGAAAGACTTCGGGGTGAACATTGGGAATGATCAACTCGTCGACGACGGCCTCTGCTCCGATCTCCAATCCCGCTTCTACGCTCGATTTCACGGCTTCCGTGGTGCCCGCCACCATCACCATGAATTTCCCGGGGCAAATCGTACGATTGAACACGATCTCAACGAGTGCAGCCTTGAGCAGTGCATCGGCGACCTCGTAGCCTCGTGCAATTGAACTCAGTTCGATTAGCCCGATCGATTTTGTCATGGTCGTGTCAATTGGTTGCTTCTCACCGTCTGATCACGATGCGGTCGCTCACGGACGCTACCGTTCCATCAATGCTCGCATGAATCGGGACACTCAATCCGGCGTCTGCCGCCCGAGCAAGGACATCACCGACATTCACTTGGTTCCCTTCGGCAACAACTGGCACAGCCGGCACGCCCACATGTTGCTGGAGTGGAATAGCTACGGATTCGGGCTCCTTCTCGCAAGACTCCAGCGGAGCTTGGTCAGTGAACTCACTGAGGCCGAGTCTGCGCGTCAGTCGTGCTGTTGGCACGGCACGGTAGGTCTTCAGGCGATGCACTTCCTTTGTCAATCGCCGTAGCTGCTCCGCCGACAGCCAGTCACCTCGCTCGCGCAGAGCAGTCTTGGCGGCGACACACACTCCTCTTGGATCCAACCCTTCGGGACAGGCCCACAACGAGCATATGTTGCACTCCGAGCACGGCTGAGCCCAATGAGTCAGAGTATCGTTCATTTCGCCACTCACGAGCAGCGAACGCATGACGAGGTGAGGCTGGATGGGGTAGCCGAGCAAATAACGCGGGCACATTTCCGTACAAAGGCAGCATTGGTCGCAGGCTGATTTACCGAAGCGCTTCAGCGCGGATTCGTCTTGTGCCTTGCGCACGCCGAGGGTCGAGTCGCGAGCCAGCACGGTGATCCCGCTCGATACACGCGTCACCTGAGTAGATAGGTCGGTGGTGGCAGTGCCCATCATCGGGCCACCGTCTATCATCACGAAGTCGTCGATGGTAGCACCACCGGCAAGTTCCAGGACATCTCCGTAACTCATTCCAATCGGCAGCCACGCGGTGAATGGTCTTAGCACGTGACCGTGCACCGTCATCATGGAGTGGGTGACGGGGAAATCACGGGTTGCTCTTTCGACGTTGAACAACGTCTCGACGTTCTGAACCAGCACGCCGATCTCTGTCGGGTATCCTCCTGGAGGAATCCTGCGGCCGGTCGCGTGGAACACGACCTCGTACTCATCACCCGCAGGGTATACATCCTCCATCTTGAAGATCTCGACCTCATCCGGTACGTGTGGCGTGAGTGACTCGATTGCGGTTCGGTTCTTCCCCTTGATTGCGACGATTCCTCGTGTGGCGCCGACGCGGCGCATAACCTGGCGGAGCCCGTCAACGATTTCGGCGGCATGATGCTCCATGAGCGCCTGGTCTTTATAGAGCAGCGGCTCGCATTCGGCGCCGTTTGCGATCACTATGTCGGCTTTGGTGTCGATCTTCTTGTAGGTGGGGAATCCTGCCCCCCCGGCACCTACGACTCCGGCGTCTCGTACGGCCTGGACCAGGTTCTCGGAGTCGGCTGAACTCATGAGTGAAGTGATGTGGATAGTGTGCCGCGGATGAGAGCGGATGGACGTGAAAGCGGTCGCTGGAACTCAGGAAACATGGCCTAAGCTAAGGTGCAACAACAAACGGAGCCAGTGTCCGCCGTTAGTTGGCCCGCGGCAGGACGAACAGTAGCACTGCGAAGAAATGGCAGAGGCTGCCTGCCAGCACGAACACATGCCAGATGGCGTGGTTGAACGGAAGCTTGCGCCACGCATAGAAGACGACACCACCGGTGTATGCCAAGCCGCCGGCGACCAATAGCACCAGACCACCAGTGGCGACAGCATCCAATAATGGTTTGATCGCGATCGCGACCAGCCAACCCAAGCCGATGTAGAGAACGTGCGACAGGATGCGGACACGGTGCCTTGCCGCGGTTTCCAGTACAACACCTAGTATGGCTAGTCCCCAAACGGTACCAAACAGACCCCATCCCCAGCCGCCACGAAGATTCACCAGGGTGAATGGAGTGTAGGTCCCCGCGATCAACAGGAAGATTGCTGCATGATCGAGCGCTCGAAAGACGGCTTTGGTACGGGATCCGGGTAGAGCGTGGTAAAAGGTGGATGCGGCGTACAGCAAGACCAGCGTCGAGCCGTAGATGGCAACAGAAACGATGTGCCATGTGTTCCCGCGCACGGTTGCGACGACCACGAGCACGACCAGCCCTGCAACACTCAGTAGAAGTCCTGCGCCGTGCGTGGCTGCGTGGGCAATCTCTTCAGCGACAGAGTATAGACCTGCCGTTACCGAACCTTTGCTGATGCCCCGATCAGCCTCACCACCGGTGCTAGAGGATTTGAGGTATTCACGCATGGTGCAAGATAATGTGACCCGGGTCTTCCGCCGGAACCATAAGACGCTCATAATGGAGCGACTACTGTCTTTGTCACTCCCCCCTCATTTGGAGGCGAGTCAATCGATGAAACGTTTCGGCACATCTCCCACATCAGGAACAGCTCTGATTGCACTCGCTTTGCTCACGCTGGTTGCCGGTGCCTGTGGATAGACCGATCGTGAGGTGCAGAACGTTCGGGCCTTCGCGAAGCTGTACGGCTACGTCAAGTACTTCCATCCGTCGGACGAGGCGAGCGCGATCCCGTGGGATGCGTTTGCAGTATACGGTGCCGAGCAGGTGAGGGGCGCAAGAAACGCAGAGGAACTCGAGGTGGTTCTGGAATCGCTTTTCTCTCCGATTGCGCCGACGGTACAGATATTCTCGTCAGCTGGCGAGCCGCCAACTCCTCCGGATCTCGTTCCGGAGGATACCTCTGGGCTCGTTCTCGTCGCGTGGACTGGCATGCGGGTCGTGAAGCACGACGGGACACAGCACCACACGATCGGAATTCAGCCGACTATTCCATACCAACGCACGATTCAGGGCATTCGGGAGGGCAGGGACGAACTGCTCGAAAAGGCGGTTGAGGTCATCAATCAGCGGTCAGGGGCTACGCCCTGACCGGATTGTCGATCCATGCGCAGGATCTCCAAGCTGAAGAAGGAGGCATTGAGGAAGATGCGAACAGGTACTGTTGGGTGGATCGATCTGACGATTGAGGATGCTCAGGGAATCCGAGCGTTCTACCAGAGCGTGGTCGGCTGGGAAACAAATACAGTGAGCATGGACGGGTACGGCGACTTCAGCATGCACCCCCCCGGCGCAGCCGATCCGGTCACCGGGTTATGCCATGCCCGCGGAGCAAATGCCGAGATTCCACCGGCGTGGGTGGTCTACTTCATCGTGGACGATCTGGACGGAAGCATGCAAGCATGTGCGAATGGTGGGGGCAAGGTGGTGAGCGGACCCAGAACCATGGGCAAGGACAGGTGCTGCATAATCGAAGATCCAGCCGGCACCGTTTGCGCGCTGTATCAACCTGGCGAATAACCCACCCGGTTACGATTGATCGTTGACTGCGAACAGTGAGCCGTGGTGATTTCATTATATGTCTATCGGTCCGCACGAACACGGCCACTCAGGGCAACGCCCTAACCGCGCATTTGCGTTCGCCGTTGGCCTGAATCTGGCCTTCATTTGCGTCGAAGTAGTCGCGGGCATTATGGCTAGCTCGCTAGCTCTTCTGGCCGATGCCGGGCACAACGCTACAGACGTTCTCAGTCTCCTACTGGCCTGGGGTGCTTCACTACTGGCAACTCGCACTCCCAACACGCGCCGTACGTACGGACTGAGGCGTGCGACCATCCTCGCGGCGCTTGCCAACTCGCTGCTCATAATGGGTGCGGTCGGCGTCATCGCCTGGGAAGCGGCTCATCGCTTCTTGCGACCAGGCGCAACCAACGCAAGCGTGGTGATAGTGGTGGCTCTGGTAGGCGTCGTTATCAATACCGCTACCGCACTTCTGTTTCTTCGTGATCGCAGGGCCGACTTGAATCTTCGAGCGGCTTTCGCTCACATGGCGGCCGACGCCGGGATCTCTGCCGGGGTTGTTCTCTCCGGCGTGCTGCTGGTCGTATTTGGATGGGTGTGGATAGATCCCGCGGTGAGCATCCTCATTGCCGCAGCGATTGTGTGGGGCACCTGGAGTATCCTACGCGGCTCATTCAATTTGGCTCTCGATGGTGTTCCGGACGACGTCGACCTCGCGGAGGTGCAGGTCTACTTGGCATCATTGCCCGGGGTTTTGGAGGTCCACGACCTGCATGTCTGGGCCCTGAGCACGACAGAGACGGCCCTCACCGCGCATTTGCTTCGCCCCGACGCCACGAACGAAGACGAACTGTTGCGCGAGGCCGCCCGAGCATTGTGCGAACGCTTCAGCATATGCCATATCACATTGCAGTGGGAACGCGGTGATACGGACGTGTGCGGGGAACCGTGTGACGGTGAGTAGGGGGCGTTCCCCTAAGAGCGAACCCTTTCGGCGCGCTGGTCCCTACCACCTTGATGCAATATCAGGGCCGTTACCTCCCCCGAGTCGTCACGAACGAAAGTGACCTGAGCCTCGACGACACGGAGGAAGAACTTCGTTTCCGACTCAGCAAAGATCGGGATTTTCGGCTGCCCGGTCGCCTGTACGTGCAGGGCGTTCTCCTCCAGGGTTACGGCTATCTGGAACTCGGGCGTCATCTCGTAAACGCCCACATACGATTCCAGGAACTCCCGCGCCACTTCAACAACTTCAGGCTCAGGTTCCGGGGCTGGGGCAAGCGGAAGCGCCCGGTTGATCAGGTGGAATCCAATGTCGTCTGCGCCGTGCGAGGAATTGGTGAGGACGACCGCCCCAACCTCTCTAGGAGGATCGAATCCAACGAAGGTCCGATAACCGCCGGTCCCGCCATTGTGCCACACAACTCGATCCTCACCGGAGGCGAGTATGTGCCAGTTGAGTCCCACCGACATGCTGTCCGTCGCCGGCTGGCGTTCTTCGTGGCTCAAACGCATGGCCACCTCCAACTCGCCGTTCGGCGCGCCAACGTTTGCCTCGAGGAACGTGAGCATGTCTTCGACGTTGGACCGAAGCCCACCTGCCCCGGCAAACGTTGGG
>JBDGYW010000102.1:0-18463 GCA_039588935.1 Gemmatimonadota bacterium
GTACATCCACTAGGTATTGGGCGAGTTCATAGGTGGCTTTCGTGACGTCAATAGCCTGCCGCAGATAGCTACCGTCCGTGCCGTCCTCAAACACGATCGGATAGTGGTTCTTCACCATTGCGACACAGCTACCGCCCGGCGCCACGATAGCGTCGACCTGCCCCTCGTCCAGCAGCGGCCAGAACACATCGAGAAAATGCCGAGCCATCTCCCGAGCGTCGCCGCGGTACCCGGCATTGAATGCAGGCTGTCCACAGCAGGTCTGCGCATCGGGGAACACGACATAGGCGCCGTGGCGCTCGAGCAGCTCCACAGCTGCGATCCCGACGTCGGGATAGAGCTGATCGACCAGGCAGGTGACAAAGAATGCCACGCGCGGGCGAGCGTGTGTTTGTGATGTCACGGCGTTTAAGATGTCGTCAGGTGCTTACGTGCGCGAGGGGCGTGCTGGAATGCGGAGCAACTTGCTGCTTCATGACTTGAGAGTGAAGAGATGCTACGTGAGGGGAGGTTACTCCTTCGCCTCGAGGTCTTCGCCACCCTCAATCGTCAGTTGACCCTCCACGAGGTGCTTGTCGAACGCAACCCCAACGAGGTAAGCCATACGTTCGGCTTCGGCAGCCGCAACCCGACGGCCGAAGGCTGTCAGTTGGTAGTATTTCCGTCTGCGATCGTCCAGCTCCGGCGCGGGCCGCTTTGCGGACTCGGCGATGAGCCCTGTCTCGAGTAGCCGTTGTGCCGCGAGGTAAAGCGGTCCCGTTGCGGGCGACATGCGGCCTCTTGTCCGGCGCTCGATCTCCTTCATGATCCCGTACCCGTGGCGCTCTTCGTCCACCAACGCCAGAAGGATCTGAAATGACAACGGCGTGAGTGGTAGCTGTGCATCGAGTTCGCGCTCGGATAATGTCACTAGATGTCTCTTCCCAATCTGGGTCCGCGTGTGTAACTAAACATCGTATGCATATACGATATATCTATCGGGGGCCAAAGAGAAGCCCCGTACGCAGTATCGAGGCATTTCGTAGACGCGAGTTGCGATACTACGACGACTACGTATATTATATATCCATATGAGAAATATAGATATCTTCAATCGATTACTATTACGCCATGACGAATCGAGCTACGGTGGTGGACTAACCATCCGTCCAACTTAGGTGGAACATTCTCGCCAAGGGTGTTTCTGTAGCTCGGACACCCACGTGGCATTGCGGCATGACCGCCGGATATCAGAAGGGGGAAGAAAATGAGGAAGCACTTGATGGGAGCCACCTCTGTTGTGGCGCTGATTCTATGCGCCTGCTCCGGCGAGGGCCGGTGGATGGGTACGGTAAGGGACAGCGCGGGGGTGGCAATCGTAGAGAACACCCTAGAGAGCATCTGGTCTGTTTCCGATCAGTGGACATTGGAAGAGGAAGTCAGAATCGGAACGATTGAGGGCGATCCCGACTATCAGTTTGGCGCGATTGGGTTCATCGCGGTCGATTCACACGACCGGATGTTCGTAATGGATGCGATGGCTCAGCACATCAAGGTCTTCTCGGCTGACGGCCGCTACGAACAGACAATCGGCCGACCGGGTGCCGGCCCGGGCGAACTCGGACAGGCGGCGGTGTCGCTTTACATGGGACCGGGTGATACCCTCTTGGTGCCCGACTTGGGAAACCAACGGATCAACCGATACGCACCGGATGGAACGAGCTTGGGGAGCTTCAGGCTGGAAATCGAGAAGGGACTCCCCATGGCCATCAACGCAACTCGGTCGGGGGTGATCGTGGAACAGGTGCGACCGTTGGCGTTGCCGGATCAACCAGTCCGTGACACGATGGACGCAATCGTGAAGCTTGCCTCCGACGGGACCGTTTTGGACACGCTGAAAAGGTTTCCCTCAGGGGGAACGATCAACCTTGGCGGTGCGACACCGGAACTCAACTTCTTCTCTGCCGAACCGGTCTGGCAAATCATGGAAGACATGCGGCTCTGCTTCGGTGTGAATGACAACTATTCGATTGAGGTGTACTCGCCGGATGGCGTACTCGAGCGGATCATCAGGAAGCCGTTCACGCAGAATCCCGTCGCGGAACGCGACCAGGAAATGATGGTAGAAGCCATGGTGGAGTTGTGGACTGAGGCTGGCGTGCCACCTCAGGCGATTCCCCAGCTTCGCCAGATAATCCACTTCGGCGAGTTCTACCCGGCATTTGCCGCAATCCAGAGGGGGCCCGGTGGAACCATGTGGGTGCAGCACATCCAGTCTCCCTCCGAACTCAGTGAGGAGGATCTGGAGTCCTTCAATCTCATTGAGGATATGGGTGCGAAGGATTGGGACGTGTTCGACGCCGAGGGTCGGTTCCTGGGTGTGGTAACAATGCCGCCCCGTTTCTCCCCCCGCTCGATTGTGGGAAACAAGCTCTACGGTGTGTTTCGTGATGACCTCGATGTTCAGTATGCTGTGCGAATGCGCATAGTGGGCGTAGAGTTTGACGACACCGGAGCAATCCAGCTGGGCGCGATGCCGTAAGACAAGGAATCGCGAACCAACGTACGAGCCGTCAGGTGACGGCCATGAATTGCGACGACAGCCGAGTCACCTGACGGTTCGAGGTGACTCGGCTGTGACGTATGAGATTGTTAGGTCAGGGAAAGGTGACCATGTACTCAACTTGCCTCTTCTGCAACAAGAACCTGGGAACGAACGAGATCGTCGAGAATTTCCCGGTCGGCCGTCGCCTCGCCTACGACGAGGCCAAGGGTCGTTTGTGGGTGGTCTGCCGTTCTTGTGAGAAATGGAACCTCACCCCGCTAGAGGAACGCTGGGAGGCAATTGAGGAGTGCGAGCGGCAGTTCCGCGAAACTCGCCTCCGCATGTCGTCCGACAACATCGGACTGGCCAAGCTCAAAGAGGGTCTGACGCTGGTAAGGATTGGGCAGCCAATGCGACCCGAATTCGCTGCCTGGCGCTACGGAGACCAATTCGGACGCAGGCGCAGGCGAACGATGTTGATTTCCGGCGTAGGCATCGCGGCAGTTGGGGCGGTTATGGCGGGAGGCATCGCCGCTGGGGTGGGTGTAGGTGGGTTGCATATGGTTCCGCAGATGATCATCAACCTTCCTGTTCGTGTGAAGATCAAGACCAAAGACGGGCGAATCCTGAAGGTCCGCCAGCAGAATCTGCAGCTGTCGCGCTTTCTGGTGAATTCCGCGACAGAGGGAGAGGAGTGGGGAGTGTATGTGAAACACTCCAATGGTGAGGAAAGGTTCTACGGCGAAGAGGCGGTGAGGGTGACGAGCCTCCTGTTACCCAAGCTGAATTCAATGGCCGGTCCGAAACACGTCGTGCGGGACGCAGTCGAGCGAATAGAGGATGCTGGTAATCCCGAGCGGTTCCTGGCGGCGATTCCGGAAAAGGTGCGCGCAGCGGACCACCAACGCTACGGCGATCGTACGGTCAAAGAGAAGAAGCTCGGGCTGGTTGGCAAACTGCCGAAGCCTACCAAGCTTGCCCTGGAGATGGCGGTTCATGAGGAACAGGAGCGCCGCGCGTTGGAGGGCGAGTTGTGGTTGCTGGAGGCTGCCTGGCGAGAGGCCGAGGAGATTGCGGGCATTTCCGACGACCTGTTTGTACCCACCGATGCAGACGAGTTCATCGAGCGACATCGATCTGCAAACAACCGATCGTAGCCATCTACATTAAGCCCCTTGCGGGCGATCCTCCGTATGGCTATTCTATCGGCAACCAGTATACCGGAAACCGATAGAGTGTGTTGTCCGTAGGGTTTCGGAGACACATGTCAGGAGAGACGGATGTCGAAGGTAGTTGGCGCTCCAGAGGATCTAATTCCCCTCACACCGAGGGTGTTCCATATCCTGCTAGCCCTCGTGGATGAGGAGCAGCATGGGTACCGGATCATGAAGGAAGTTGAGACGAGGAGCGAGGGGAAAGTGCGGATCGGGCCCGGAACCCTGTATGAAGCCATCCAGCGGCTGGTCAAGAACCGGCTAATAGAAGAGTCGTACGAACGCCCGGACGCCGAGATGGACGATCAGCGTCGCCGGTACTATCGACTGACCGATCTGGGTCGACGCGTGCTGCAAGCGGAATCGGTTCGTTTGGCTGCGCTGGTGGGATTCGCGCGCACGAAGAACCTCGTAAAAGAGGTCAAATCAGCGTGACTGCTACAGCTGCCCCCGGGAATAATCGTTCTCGCTCTGACAGAATTTACAGGTCACTTGTGCGGTCTCTCTTCCCAAAGGCGTTTCGGCAGGAATACGGTGCGCAGATGACGCAGGTTTTTTCCGATCGTATGTACGAAGCGCGGTCTGAGGGTCGTCTCACCGCTCTGTGGACCTTCTGGCAAAGGACGCTCTTCGACTTGCTTGTGAGCGGGCTTCGACTGCGCATGCGGGGGGTTGGAAATACGCTCGGGAAGTGGCGACGCAATCGCAAAACTGGGAATGGAAACAGGATAGGAGACTGGATGTCGTCGTTGATCTCGGACCTTCGTTATGCAATGCGGACTCTATGGAAGGTCCGCGGTTTTTCGGTTGTTGCGGTCCTGACGCTGGCACTCGGTATTGGTGCAAACACGGCGATCTTCAGCGTCTTGAACGGAATCGTGCTGAAGCCGTTGCCGTACGAAGAGCCTGACAGAGTAGTTCGCGTTTGGCCCATGCATACGTTCAGCAAGAGCCTCATAGTGGAATTAAGGCAGCAGGCCACATCATACAGCGAGTTGTCGGGATTCTCTTCGGTGAATATGACACTTACCGGGATGGGTGACCCGGAAGAGTTTTTCGGCGCTTCGGTTTCCGTGAATCACTTCAACCTGCTTGGGGTCGCTCCCGCCCTCGGACGCACATTTCTCCCTGAGGAACAGGAGCCCGGTCAGGGCCAGGTCGTGATTTTGAGTCACGGTCTGTGGGAACGTCGCTTCGGTGCAGCCCCCAACATCATCGGGCAGACGGTGCAGTTGGGTGGAACGGGGGGGGAGTCGCGCACCGTAGTTGGCATCATGCCGCGCGATTATCGCCCTGTGATGGAGCGATGGCGTGCCTGGCTTCCAATGACAATTGACGCCACGAACTTCAGCGACTACGAGGGTACAGCGGGTTCAATGGTAATCGGGAGGCTCCGGGAAGGTGTCTCCGTCGACTTGGCACAAAGTGAACTCAGGTCGTTCGCGGAGCGGCTCAAGGCAGAGGGGGACTTTCTGCAATGGGTGTCGGACGAAGCCGTCAGTGGCGCAACTGTTGTGCCCGCTCTCGACGCTCTGGTGGGAGAGGTTCGGTCAAGGCTCGTCGTGCTCTTCGTCGCCGTCGGTTTGGTGCTGCTCATCGGGTGCACGAATGTTGCCAACCTGCTGCTTGCGAGAGGCACGTCGCGTTCGGGGGAAATCGGAATCCGTCTCGCTATTGGAGCAAGACGGTCACGCGTGGTCCGCCAACTTCTTACTGAAGCGCTTTTCCTCGGTGTGATTGGTGGTGGCGTGGGGCTTTGTGCGGCCACCTGGACGGTTTCAGTTTTGAAGGCGGGCCTCCCTCCGGGCGTGCCGCGTACCGACTTGATAACTATCGATCTCCGCGTGCTCGGCTTCGCGTTTGGTGTCTCACTCTTGGCTAGTTTGGTTTTCGGACTCTTGCCTGCACTCCGCACCACAGGTGGTAATGTGAGGTCGGCGCTTCACGAAGGAGCGAGGGGAGCCAGCGTCAGCGGTGGACGCTTGCGCCTCAACGGGGGGCTCGTCGTGGTTGAAACTGCTCTCGCCGTTGTGCTTGTGGTAGCAGCAGGGCTCATGCTCAAGAGCTTCTGGTTGCTAAGTCGAGTGGACCCCGGGTTCGATGCTGAGAATCTGGTGACCATGCGTGTTAGCCCGCGCCGTCAACTCGCTACACAGATGGAGAGAGTCTGCGCGCATATTATGCCAACGTGGTCGAGCGGCTCGAGGGAGCTCCTGGTGTGGTGTCGGTGGGGATGAACAACTTCCTGCCGATGGCCGGTGGCAACATAGGACTGTTGTACAACGTCGAAGGTAGTGATCTACCTGACGGCTCTCATCGGCCTAGGGCGAATGCCCGCACGATTTCTCCTGGCTACTTCGAGTTGATGGACATTCCGGTGTTACGTGGACGGGAGCTAGACATCACCGACGTGGACGATGGACCAATACTCGTCAACGAAACAATGGCGCATCACATGGTGCCCGGTGGGGATGTGATCGGCAAACGAATCGGCGGCTTCTTCGGCGATGCCATGTTTACGGTCATCGGCGTGGTTGCAGACATGCGTCAGCACGGGCTGGATCTAGAACCTAGGCCAGAGATGTACTTCTCGGTTCTCTCATGGACAAACTCGACCAACTATTTGCTAATCCGGACGTCCGGAGACGCAAGCCAACAGATCGCGCCACTTAAGCGTGTCGTCTGGTCTGTGGATGAGGACGTCCCGATCTCGCGCGCGAGAACCATGGATGATGTGATCGGGAGTTCCGTCGCCGACTCTCGGTTTCTCACGCAACTGCTGACGGGATTTGCGGCACTCGCCCTCGTGCTTGGGTCGATTGGGGTCTACGGTGTTCTATCGTACGCGGTGAGCCAGCGTACCAGGGAGATCGGAGTCCGCATGGCGTTGGGTGCCCCACACAGTGCCGTTATGAGGTCGGCGCTGGGTCAGGGAATCGCCCTGGTGACGGGTGGTGTCGTCGTCGGCATCTTGGGTGCGGCAGCCACCTCGCGCCTGCTGTCGGGCTTCCTGTACGGTGTGAGCGCTACAGATCCCATTACGCTTGCTGCCGTTGGCTTGCTTTTGATGGTGGTGGCGGTGGTCGCGAGTTTTCTTCCGGCCCGGCGGGCGAGCCGAATCGATCCGATAGTCGCGTTGCGGCTCGAATAACCTGGTCCCGTGGAATCCGCAACTGGCTTGGCTCCCATCGAGCCTCCAGTCGCTTCAGATCGAACCTCCAGGCTGCGGTGACGTGAGCCATTGCATGCAGGTGGAAACAACGCACGCTGATTGTATGCAACTCTCGCGTCTGGCGCGATTTCACCTGTCGCCGTAGTGTGTCGAACGGTTCCGGTGAACTCGCCGCAACGCGGGATTGTTCGGAGCCATGTGTCCCGACGAACGCAGCAATCGCGAGACGGCTTACAGGAGGTTCACCGCGTGGAGTGTTATCGTTGTGGCAAGCTGCTTGGAGGTAGCAATCGTGTGGTGATTGCTGATGGGAGGACCGTGTGCGGCGATTGCGGCCGAAAGAAGGAGCCACTCGTGTTCACGAACGGTGCGCGCGCAATGAAAGCTGCACGGAAGCGAGCGCTCGTCACCGGATACCCGGTCTCGGTTACCCTACTTCCGAATCAAGATCAGAAGACCGTGAAGTACTTCCTGAAGGTACGACGTCGGGAGTCGGGGATCGCGATGGTGTCACAGTAGGAGAACACCTGACGCCAGGAACCCGGGCCGGCGCATAACGTCAACTTGGTTTCACCGCCCACCTCTCGGTTCCATCAAGTCCGATAAATACAACTCCGCGACCTCGCTCGCGAGATCGTCCGGTACGATTTCTCCCATGTTGCAGAGCACCCAGGTGGAGAACTGTACATCGGGGTAACGCACGTAGTAGGCCTTGAACCCCATGAACGAGCCGGTGTGGCCCAGGGTTCTCAGGCCGCGGTGCTGCCCCTCCCTTATTGCGAGCGCGTAATCGAGAACTTCTCCGTCGTTCAGAACGCCTCTCGTGTGCATCACGTCCAGGAAATCCGGCCCTCCCAAACTGTTGCTTAGAAAATTCTGATCCCACAACAAGAGGTCTTCGACTGTCGTGTAGAGACCTCCGGCACCCGGTAAAGCAAAGTTGCCCTGGTAGCTCTGGTAGTAGCGACGGTTTCCTTCTTCACGGGACATATAGCTCATCGCTCGACGCTTTACGATCTGAACTGGGTCGTCGTGGAAGTGTGTGTCGTTCATGCCGAGGGGCTGGAAGATCTTCTCATGAGCGTACGCGGCGAGCGTGCTGCCGCTGGCCCGCTCCACGATCATCGATAGAGCGAAGTATCCACCGTTCGAGTACTGGTAGCGCTCTCCGGCAGGGAAGTCGAGTTCCTGACGAGAGAGTAACTCGAGCGCCGCCTCTCGACTAAACCGGTCCCAGGTTGAGAGTCGGTTTTCGCTCATGACGCGGTACATGTCTGGTATGCCGCTCATATGATGCAGCACGTGCCGGATTGTGACTGGTGGGTCATAGTCAGGCATCTCGGGTAGGTATTCCCGGATGTTGTCATCAAGTGACAAGAGACCTTCGTGCGCGAGCAATGCGATCGTCGCCGCAGTGAACTGCTTCGAAACCGATCCTACGTAGAAGACCGTCGTCGGCGTGATTGGGATGTCCCAGTCCAGGTTCGCATTCCCGTAGCCATTCTTGTACAGGAACTCTCCCGCTCGCGCCACGCCGAGTGCACATCCTACCGAGCCGGGTCGATCGTACTCCGCGAAGATCGCGTCGATCTGCGTGGGGGATGGATTCTGACCGTCAACTGCCTCGGTCGAAAGGATCCAGGGTAGAACGAACCATACGACTGCCCCGCAAACCCGGGAGCGTTGTCGATCGGCACGAGAAGAGTACCTCATTGGCTGCCTCTCAGAGTGGGAATTGGTGAGCGGTGGCCCAAGGATCAACTCCATCACTCGAATCATACCAAATGGGGCATCGATGAACACGGTCAGGCGATCATGCCGTATGGAGATCTTACCCCTTGCTCACAAAGGGGTGCCACGGTACTATACCTACGTCACGTAGGGGTGAGGCAATCACTATGGCAGGAAGCGATTTGTACACGGGCACTCTGGATGTGCTCATTCTGAAGGCGCTGAGCGCAGGGCCACAACACGGCTACGCGATCGGCCTATGGTTGCGGCAAAGGAGTGCCGACGTGTTTCAGGTTCAGGAAGGTGTCCTGTACCCGGCGTTGCACCGCTTGCTTCGGAACAAATGGGTCAAGGCCAAGTGGGGTGTGACGGAAACCAACCGCCGAGCGAAGTTCTACAGCCTCACCTCATCCGGTCGAAAGCACCTCGCGGCTGAGACATTGCGTTTGACTGAGCACTCCGAAGCAGTGCTCACGGTGCTCGGCGCTCTTCGTTCCTGATCCCCATGCGTTTCTTCTATCGCGAACGGCAGAAATCGCTGGAGGCGGATCCTCCATCCAAGTTGGAATCGGAGTTGAGGGAGGAGATTCGTTTCTACCTCGACATGCGGACGCAGGAGTTCATGGGAGAGGGGTTGGACGTTGAACAGGCAAGAGCAAAGGCAGAAGCGGTCTTTGGCGGGTCAGGCGAAATCGTCGCCGAATGTCTTGCGACGAGCAGAATGGGCAGAAGAGGGAAAGGTATGGCAGTAATGCGCACGATTGGCCAGGACATACGGCACGCCCTACGCTTTGCCCGTAAGAGCCCCCTTTTCACGGCTGTAGCCGTGCTTACTCTCTCGCTTGGCATTGGGGCGAATACCGCAATCTTCAGCGTGGTGAATAGCGTTCTCTTAAAGTCACTGCCGTTTCCGGACTCTAGAGGCCTGGTCACTTTGTCGACCGCATGGGATGGGCGTCCCAAAGATGAACGCGGTGACATGGCGCCACCCGACGTCTCGGACATTCTGGCGGGTTCTCCCTCCATCGCGAGTCTGGTTGGATACCAGCCTCTCACGGTGACCTTGACTGGAGTTGGTGATCCGGAACTCATCTCAGCGACGCGCCTATCAGAGGGTTTGCTGGAGGTGTTCCGACTCCGCCCGCGCATTGGTCGAGACATCCGGGCAGACGAGCATGGGTACGGCGCACCGCCAATCGCGGTGATCTCATACCGCTTTTGGCAGGACTATTTCGGTATGGCAGAGGATGTCGAGGGTCGACAGATCGAACTCGGCGGCCGCGCTCACGAAATCGTTGGTGTTGCACCAGAAGGTTTTGGATTCCCTGGGCGAACCGCCGTTTGGATTCCCCACCGCTTCAATTCTCCCGAAGGCCTGAGCCGAGCCTCCCACACTTGGCGGACCATTGGGCGCCTGAGAGACACAGCACCACTGCGGTCGGCTCAGTCGGACGTGGATGCCATAGCGTCGGCCCTTTCGAGTGCGTACCCGGAGTCAAACACTGGCAAGAGCTTTTTCGTCGAATCCCTGCACGATAGCGTTGTGAACCAGGCAAGGACCGAGTTGTGGTTGTTGCTCGGAACCGTAGGTGTAGTACTGCTCATTGCATGCGCGAATGTCACGAACCTGCTGTTGATCCGTGCTTCGGAGAGAGCTGGTGAGGTCGCTATCAGGGCAGCACTGGGTGCCAGTCGGTTCCGCATCGGAACGCAGATCCTGTTCGAGACTGGTTTGCTTGCGGTTACGGGAGGGGTTGTGGGCTTGGTAATGGCACTGGGTGGAGTTGAGTTGTTCAGGCTCGCTTCAGCTGGTGCGATCCCGCGCGCGGAGGAAATCGCCGTCGACGGTATTGTGTTGGCATTCACCGTCGGGCTTGTGGTAGTCGTCACGCTGGCGGCTGGTCTTAGTCCGTTATTCCACCTGACCCGTGTTACACTATCCTCAAACCTCACCTGCACCGGTCGCGGCGCCGACGTGAGCCGAATGGGCAATCGATCGCGCCGGCTGTTGTTGGGGTTCGAAGTAGCCCTCTCGGTGGTCCTGCTAGCTGGCGCGGGGCTGCTGTTAAGGACATTCCAGGAGCTGCACTCGGTCGAACTTGGCTTCGATGTGCGGGAGGTAGTCAGGTTCTCACTCGCGCGCGGCGGTGAGCTGGAGGACATTCGAACGTTCTACAGGACGCTCGAGGAGAACGTTGCGAGCTTGCCCGGAGTGGAATCGGTCGGTTCGGTCTACGGTGCTCCGCTCGGCCCCGGCCACACAACGGCGGTAGTCCGGTCGGTCGATAGACCGGCGCCCGAGGCTGGGCGGGAGACGTACGCTGGCATCCGCGCGGTGAGTCCGGATTATCTGACGACAGCACGCATTCCCCTCATTCGAGGCAGGACTCTCACCTCCGCGGACGACGTAAGTCCCTCATCCGTTGCCGTAGTGAACGAGTCGTTTGTGCGCGAAAACTTTCCCGGTGAAGAGCCACTCGGGAAGCGAGTCAGAATCTTGACGGACCAGGGGTATGGAAGCCCCACCTGGACGATCGTTGGCGTCGTCGGTGACATCCGATCTGAATCACTGAGGCAAGAGCCTATCGCAGAGATCTACGTACCACACGGCCACTTCGGTCCCGGTTTTCTGACGGTCACCGTAAGAGGAACCGGTGGTGTCGAAGATCTCATACCAGCTATTCGCGCCGAAATACTCGCGCTCGATCCGAGAATGCCCCTTCGGACTGTTGAGACCCTCAGCGACGCGATACGTCGAGAAGTAGCACCGACTCGGTTCTTCATGACAATTGGGATTCTCTTTGCTGGACTCGCACTACTACTCTCAGCCGTCGGCATGTACGGCGTGCTAGGGTACCTCGTCTCCCAGCGGCAGCGGGAGATCGGAGTTAGAGTCGCACTCGGAGCCCGCGGGGACAGAATTGTGTGGATGGTGGTTGTCGAGGGACTTCGCATCGTGCTGATTGGCGCTGTTGCAGGGCTTGCGGTAGCGTTGTGGAGTGGCCGCCTGTTGTCTGCACTACTCTATTCCGTGGAGCCCTGGGATCTTAGGACCCTTGGGTTGGTTCTGGTGGTGCTCTTTCTCGCCGCATTCTCTGCGTTCATGATCCCAGCGTGGAGGGCCACCCACGTGGATCCGATCGAGGCGCTGCGAGCGGAGTAGAATCGCCTCCTGCTCGTGACATTTGCCGTCGCCAGGGTAGCTTTGCAGGTGTGAAACGAGTCGGAATCGATACCTGACCGGCGTCCTCCGAACCTTGCACTACTGGGCTACCCCTCATGAAAAAACTCTTCGCACCCCTGATTTCGTTGATTGCGCTTAGTGCCATCGCACCTCTGGCGCCGACGTTTGCGCAGGATCGCCAGGCGCGGGTACGGTTCCTCAGTCCCGAGATGGAAGTCACTGACGATCCACGCCGAATCCCGGTGCCCCCGGGCCCGAAGGGGCCGGACGGGGTACTCGTGCTTCGCGGCGGGCAGATCTTTGATGGAACGGGAGCGCCGGTCCGTGAGGGCACTCTGGTAATCGAGCGCAACAGGATAGTGGGCATTCTCGGGCCGAGCGAAGACAGTTGGCCTGATAGCGCGATGGTGGTCGACGTATCCGGGAAGTTTGTGATGCCGGGGCTCATTGACATGCACACTCATCTCACATACACAGAGCCGGGTGTTCCGGTGTCTTTTGCGCTGAGCGAGGCAGATCAAACCCTGCGAGCGGTTGAGCGTCTCAGGTATTTCATCGAAAGTGGAATTACGAGCGTTCGCGACGTGGGGTCAGCTGGTGAGGTTCCCTTCCGATTGAAAGATTGGGTGAGACAACGACGTCTGGTCGGACCACGAGTCTTCCCGGCAGGCCAACTCATAACCGGCACTGGTGGACACGGAGCTGAAGGATTGGATATGCATGCGCCGGGCTACGGCACCATGCGTGAAGCATCAGGGCCGGACGACTGGCGCGAGGCAGTACGTGAACAGTTCAAGCGTGGAGCAGACTTCATCAAGATCGGCAGCCATTACAGTCCCGAAGAGGTGGAAGCAGCCGTGGATGAAGCTCACGCGCTCGGACTCAAGATCACCGCGGACGCCGAGACATTCTACGTAACCAGTGCCGTGGAAGCCGGTATCGACATGATAGAGCATCCGCTGCCACGGACCGATGAGACGATAACGATGATGGCTGAGGCGGGAACGGAAGCGGTGCCGACGCTCATTCCTTACGTCTACATCTTCGACCTGGCCGGAGGATACTACGGTTCAACCTCCAGGCGGTTTTCTTTCTCGAAAGAGGACAATCTCGCTCTCCTTCGGCGAATGCGTGAAGCCGGCGTGAAAATGGGCATCGGTACCGATCTCGTTGCCGACTGGTTCCGCCACCTCCCGGCGTCCTACATCAATGAACTGCGGCAGTTTGTTGCTGTCGGCTACACCACGGAAGAGGTGCTCGTCACTGCGACACGCACCAACGCCGAGTTGCTGGACATGGCCGACAAGCTCGGCACACTGGAGCCGGGGAAGCTGGCGGATGTGCTCGTGGTCGACGGGCGGCCGGATCGAGATGTAGGCGATCTTGCCAATGTGCACCTGGTCGTGCGTGACGGCGAAGTCGTGGTTGCCGATGGGCAGGTGGTGATTCCGCGTCACGAGCCGGTGCCCGAGCCTGTGGAAGGAAGATGAGGGCTTAGGTGAATCTCCATCTCACACTTCTCCTGACGTATTCCGTCGGCCTCATCCTCATTGGCCTGTGGATCGGCAGACTGGTCAAGACTTCGGATAAGTTCTTCGTGGCCGGCCGTCAACTCACCCCTCTGCTTCTCTTCGCTACGCTGCTTGCGGCGAACATCGGGGCAGGATCGACGGTCCTGGCTGCGGGGCTCGGGTTCCGCGACGGTTTAAGTGCCTGGTGGTGGGTGGGGTCGGCAGGGATTGGTTCTGTGGTGCTTGCCTTCTTCGTAGGCCCTCGGATCTGGAGCATTGCCTCAGAGCACAACCTGCGGACCGTGGGCGACTACCTCGATATGCGCTACGGCCCGTCCGTTCGGGGCGTAGTCGCATCGCTTCTTTGGCTGGGGACGCTTTCGATTCTCGCTGGGCAGTTAATAGCACTCGCCTGGGTGTTGGACGTGGTTGCTGGCATTCCCAAAGTGGCCGGTTGCCTGATCGGCGGCCTGGTGATGACGACATATTTCGCTGCGGGGGGGTTGCTGACATCGGCATGGGTCAACCTCGTGCAGCTCGTCGTCCTGATGCTGGGATTTGCGATTGCCGTGCCCGTCGCCCTTTCCGAGGTAGGCGGACTTGGTGCCGTTGTGCAAGCGGGGTCGGATGTGAGCCCTACGTACCTGAACTTCTGGCGGAGCGGAGCGTCTGGATGGACCTACGTCGGTTTGCTCGTTCCAGCCTTCATCATATCACCAGGAATTCTGCAAAAGATCTATGGCGCGCGCGACCAGACAACAGTTCGATGGGGAGTGGGGGCCGCCGCCCTGATCTTGATGCTCTTCGCGGCGCTACCGCCCCTACTCGGCATGATCGCACGCGTGAATCATCCCGGGTTGATCAATCAGGAGCTGGCCCTTCCAACAGTTCTCGTACATGAACTGCCGGTGGTTCTCGGTAGTATCGGCCTGGCGGCGATATTCTCGGCGGAGGTCAGTTCCGCCGACGCCATACTCTTCATGCTGGCTACCTCGCTTTCGCAGGATCTTTATCGCCGCTTTCTCAATCCGGACGCGAGTGATGCATCGGTCCTGAAAGTGTCTCGTATGGCGGCCGTAGGTGGAGGCGCACTTGGTGTTGGCCTGGCAATCATATTGCCGTCGGTGATTTCTGCGCTGACCGTTTTCTACGCGTTGTTGAGCGTCAGCTTGTTTGTCCCCGTATTGGCCGGAATTTACACCAGGAAGGGCGGTGTCCCCGAAGCATTTGCGGCAATCGTAGCCGGCGTGATGGTGTTGCTCTTTGTCCATTTCCACACAGGCGGACAGGGATATGGAGCCTTGAATCCGACGTTGGTTGGGCTCGCGGCGGCAAGCGTGAGTTTCTGCCTGGTTCTGTTCGCACGACGTTCGTCGCGCTCGTTCCCTTGAGCGATCTGGCGTTCGCTGCTTACTGACACCAGGCCTCACCAACACCAGGGCCCGGTTGTCGCCAGCTGTGGCAGGATACCGGGCCCAAGTCCTCCAGATTGTTGGCAGCTAACGAATTGCGAAAGTCAGCGTTGCCCACTTCGAATGGTAGTCGATGCCCTCTTCGATAGATGGTACCATGTTGATGAATTCCAGGTACCATTTGCCCGGCGCATTCAGAATGAACGTCGCCACTCCCTCGGCGTCCGTACGCGTGTTCCTCACCGGGAACGATGCTCCGGAATTGCCTTGTCCACCAATCATGATGTATTGATTGGGAACAGGATTCCCATCCACCAGGCACCGCACCTGAATCGAGTCGCCGACCTCCAGCATGTACGGGTTGACGATGGGGATGATTTCCGCCGGGTAGCCCAGCACTGTCAGGTAGGCAAGCTCTGCGTCGTCTTTCCAGAATTGCCACCAGCTCTTGGGCCGGTCTGGCCGGTCGCCAGCCTGGAACACACCTTTGACGTGCTTCTCGTACTTCTCCACCACGTCCTTTTCCAATTCGTCGCTGTCTTCTCGGGCCTGCAACACGTCCGGGATTCCGTCGTGCACCAGATACTCATTGAACTCGGCCCCGGTGAGTGCGAGATCACGTGCCCGAGTCGAAGCACCGACGACGTAGGTGCCGGGATCGCCCACGTCGACCGTGAGGTATGTCGTGTCAGCGGCAGTAGTATCGCCGGCCCACTGCGTGGTGTCTATGTGAGTACGACCGGTAGGTGACACAATACTGATATCGAGTAACCGGTCGGCCATGATGGCATTTTCGCTAAGGTCAAAAACCCCGTTGAGAACCGGGATAGTGACTGTGCTGTTTGGCTCTACAAAGTAGCTGTCCATCTTCACGAACAGGTCGTGGCCGTAGGCCAGCGTCGCTGAGCCAACTAGTAGAGCGAGAGCGAGAAGAACGCGACTCTTCATGTGTGATCTCCATTCCCTGGGGTTTCAGTTGCCTTCCGGCCCGCTCACGAGTGCGTTGAACACCAGTTTGAACGTCCCATGTGTTTGCGATCTGTGTTGTGCGCGGAACCCGATGAGTATGATCCTGCCGTCGCCGAACTCAGCGGAGACCATCGCGGCCTTTTCCGCAATCAGGTTTTCGCCGATTAGCCAACCGCTCTGCAATAGGTCCCTCTCCGGGAACTCCGCGATGATTTGGATCTTGTGGCTGTGCGCTGAAGGAGCAATTCCATATGCTTGGTTCCGCGCCAGAAACGTCCCTAGCCCCTCCTCGGGCATGCCGTAGGCAAGTGGATTCATGTTGTCGAATTTCATTCGCAGTGTCGATCCTGGGCACCAGAACTCTCTAGAGGGCAGGTTCTCCACCTCGTTTCTGAGTGGCAGCCCGAACTTCTCGATTGGGAATTCGCCGGCTTCGGCAAACGTGAGAAGTGTGCCGCCGCTTTCGACGAACGCGCGCAGCGCATCCACACCCGCCTGCCCGAACCCGCTGCGGTACGCCGGAGGGTAGCTTTCGGGTCCACTGGCGTACGGTCCGCCTCCGTCTTCATCGCCCCCTTCACCTGTCATCGCGCTCACGCGATCTGCCGGGAGGATGATGACATCATAGTTGCCGGCCAAATCACCTCCTGTGATTTCGGCGTCCATCAGTGTCGTATAGGGGAAGTCGTAATGCTCGAGCAGCCAACGTGTCCACCCTTCGTCCATGTTGCCACCGTAGTAGCGCTGATACATGCCGATGCGTAGTCTCTCGACGTCATAGCTGTTGGCGGTCACGTCACTGCCCAGCGCTTCAAAATCCACGCCCGTCTGTCTGGCGATCTCCTCCACATCGGCGCCCGCACCTTCGCCAACGAGGAAGTCGCCCGGCCTCAGGCCGCCAACCGCGGCCGTGTGAACGCGCCTGACATCCACGCCCTCATCGAACAGCAGGTTCACCGCCTTGAACGCATGGTTCTGGCGTCCGTCTAGGCGGTAACCGAAGGCTCCGGCAGTCACGGTTCCGACGGGATCAATGGGTCCAGTCACTACAGTGAGTGGAGCGGCGACCTGGGTTCCCACTTCATCAACGAACACACCCATGAACTCGGCCATGACATCGCCGCCCATGTCGTACGGCCTGATCGGGTTACCGAGGGCGTCGATCGTATGGCTGTTTTGCGGATAGAACGTTCGACCGAGGAGCCAGCGGATAACTCCCATCTTGGGTTGCGCCATCGAGACGACATGGGTGCCGGGTCCGTAGACCTTGCCCTCGTGAGTGAACCCCAGCTCGGAGTGATGGACTTCAATACCCTGACCGAGCAGCTTGTCGATCATCTCCAATGTGGTGCGTGTGTCATGCTGCTCAGCTGGAATGATGTAGGCGGCCCTTTCACCGGTTGTGCCGCGTTCAGTTTGGCGCTTCGCCTTCAGATAGGCGTTCCACAAAACTGTCTCTCTGTTGCGAGCTGCGATATCGAGCGTCGCCCACGCGGAGACCTTCTGGCGCTCGACGATGTCGCGTAGCCGCCACCACCCCCCCGGCCACGGATTCGGGAACGTCGTCTGAGGCTCATGCGCCGGCATTTGCCGCCTGCCGCCTTGTAACTGGTCTTTGTGGATGTAGATCGGCGTCGCCAACCTGGTACCGGCGGCCTCGGTGAGCATGCCTGCGATGTTGTGAAATGGAGTGATCCAGTGGAATCCGAAATGACCCCAGCCGCCGTAGATAGCCGAGTTCACGATGCCCGACAGACCAGCTTCCTCTTCCTTGTAGGCAATGTGAGCTCCGTACCAGCTCATCTCTCTCCAAACCAACGGATCGGAGAAGGGCCGGATCGGCTCTGCGTAAGGCGGAACGTAGAACCGTGCAGTGTAGCTCCCCATGTGATGGTGATCGATGTAGGCCTGCGGTATCCACTCCCTGAACATGAGCCTGGCCTGATACTGTGATTCGACCGTGTTCGTCTGGAAAGCATCCCGGTTGTTGTCGTGGCCGGTGTAAATGTGATACAGCGAGGGATAGCTAGCGCCCTCGAATTCAGTCCCTACGGTCTCCCGGTACCAGTCGGTGACCATGATCTGCCCGTCGGGATTCAGGGACGGGATCATAACGAAGATCACGTTGTCCAGAATGCGCTGTGCCTCTTCATCAGTACGGCTGGCGAGATCGTACGCCAGCTCGACCGCCATGAGACTGCCACCGATCTCGGTGGCGTGAAGGCTCATCGACTGGTTGATCACGACCTTTCCATCTGCGACAAGCGCCTTGATTAGGTCTTCAGGGATTCCTCGGGGATCGCTCAGCTGTGCGTTGATCTGCCGGAACTCCTCCATTCGTGCAAGGTTCTCTGGCGAGGAGATGAATAGAGCGAGGAACGGATTCCCCAGTGTGCTGGGGCCCATTTCCACCACGTGGATTCTGGAAGACTGCGCCTGCAGCAGATTGTAGTACTCGACCATCCGATCCCAACGCGCGATCGTGCGATCGGCGCCCATCTGAAAGCCGAAGAACTCCTCGGGTGTGGTGATCTGCTGAGATTGGGCTTCGGCGGCATGGCTTTGGAATGCCACTGCGGCCAAGACGAGGAACATCACACCAACCACATTTCTGAACGACAGACTCTTCCGTTTCATTGGAAGCTCCTCATGGGTTTCAAATCCGGCTGACAAACCGCTGAAGTCGTGACCACATTGGGTGGGATGTGGCCACGCTCTTGGTATCTGATCTTTGGCAAACTGCGTA
>JBDGYW010000103.1:0-12571 GCA_039588935.1 Gemmatimonadota bacterium
ATGGAGCATACGCCATGTACATGAGAGTACTGGCATCGAGATTCACAACTGCACCAATCGGCAGCACGAAGTCGGCCACTTCATCTCGTATGCCATACCGTTTGGCGTTCGCGAGGTTTACGGGGAGGGTGGCCAGCGACGAACAGGTTCCTGCGGCAAATACCGCTGTGGGCACGTAGTACTCGGTGATCACGCGACCTACCTTACACTTGGCGACTCGACGGACGACGAAAAGAACATAGACCAGCCACCACACCAGGCACATGCCTGCCGTGTATGCCGTCATCGTCGCGTAATGCCCCATACCAAGTCGCGCTCCGAACCGAACACCGATCGGAATCCCGAAGAGAAGGACCATAGGAATCATGAAGTAGCCGATCTTGCCGCCAACTTCGGTGATTCCTCTTTCGATCTTCTGCAAGAACGCATGAAGCGGTCCGACCCTCACCGCGGCGGCACCCAACGCGATTGCGACAACTATGGCCAGAAGCGGCAATGACGCTCCCGGTTGTTCACCGAACGCGCGGAACATTTTCACCGCCTCGGTCCATGCACCGGCACCTCCACGCGTGAATGGAATCCTGAAGATCAGCGACGATGCGAATAGCCCGAGCAATCCGGCAACTGCCGAACTGAGCAGATACCAGAGTAAAACTGACCCGGCAAACCGGCCGGCCAGACCACGCCGCACGAGGGTCGCTATTGCGGGGCTCAACGCCACCACGATGAGTAGGGGCACGAGCGCCACGATCACTCGTATCAGATAGGTGGTTGCGCGAGCGACTGGGCCGAAGACCTCGGTAAACACGCCGCCGAGTGCGATACCGAAAACCAAAGCTGAAAAGGTGAGGACGTAGGCAGGGATTCGGCGGAGCATGATCTAACACACTACAGGGTTTCACGTGCGTCGGGAAGCGGAAAGGGGGAAACGGGCAGACCTGCGCGACTAACGATTCCCCCTTCCTGTCCACACCTCCATCTTTGATCCAATCAAGGAGTCCAAATGGTAGAGTCAAGGCGCGAACTCGGCGCACGCAAGCTGGTTACAGTGAACGGTCGCGTCCAACCAGACGAAAATGTTGTCATTGTGACGGACGAGAAGCTCCTCACATTCGCCGAACTCGTAGGTGATGCTGCGGTGGGCGTTGGAGGTAACGTCGTGACCTGCATAATACCTCAGCGATCACAGGACGGTCAGGAACCACCCGCACCGGCGGCGGCCGCGATGGCCGAGGCAGACGTGATCTTCTCGCCGGTCTCAGTATCGATAACGCACACACGGGCAGTGAGGGCGGCTTTAGATCGCGGCGCCCGCGCAATCCTGATGACAGCCTATACCGAGGAGATCATCACATCGGCAGGTCTATTGGAGACAGATTTCGAGGCTCAGGCAAAAGTCTGCAGAAGACTCGGTGTGGCCCTGGCAGCTGGTGAGATGTTGCGACTCACATCTCCACGCGGAACTGACTTGCAGTTCTCAATCGCAGATAGGCCCGTGAACGTACTGACCAACATTCCTGACCCGGGACAACTCGCACCGGTGCCTGACATCGAGGTAAACGTGGTTCCGTTAGAAGGATCTGCAACCGGGAAGCTCATCGCGGACGCCAGTGTTCCCTACCTCGGGATCGGGGTGCTAAACGAGCCAATCAACTGCACAGCGGAGGACGGTTTCATCACCAGTTTGGAGGGTGGAACGCAAGCGGCCGTCTTACGTGAAGCACTGGAGTCGCACGAAGATCGCAATTGCTTCAATGTCGCCGAATTGGGTATCGGCCTCAATCCGAACGCGAGACTCACCGGGCGCATGTTGGACGACGAAGGTGTCTTGGGAACGATTCATATCGGCATTGGAACCAGTCACACATTGGGTGGCAATGTCGTGGCACCGACGCACTACGACCTCCTGATGTGGGGCCCAACGATCGAGATCGATGGGCGGGTCGTTCAACGGGGCACGGAGGTGTTGGCCTGATGGAGCGTGGAGCAAAGATCCTTGTTGAAACGTGTGCCGGAGTACAGCCCGGCGAGCAGGTGGTGATCGTGACCGATGTGGAACGTGTCTCAATCGCTCGCGCGATAGCGGATGCCACCACGTTGGTGCGCGGTGAGGCAACGGTCGTGGTATCCCCACTTCGCAACATAGACAACGAAGAGCCGATTGTTCCGGTCGCAGCGGCCATGCTCCAGACCGACGTAATCTTTCTGCCCGTGACGCACGCGCTCGCTCACACGGCGGCGGTACGAACCGCAATCGCCGAGGGCGCGAGGGTGGTATCGATGTCGGCATTTACGGAGCGCATGATGCGGGGGGGGTGGGTTGTTCGCCGATTTCGCAAGCCGGCGTCCGCTGTGTAAAGCATTGGCATTGCGACTCACCGAGGCAGTGAAGGTGAGGGTCACAAACCCGGCAGGAACAGATCTCCAGCTCAGCATCGAGGGAAGGCCCGGAAACAGCCACGCCTGCATCGTTGAGGAGCCTGGCTTCACGGCGGTACCCAACATCGAAGCTAACACCTCGCCAGTGGAGCGGACCACCGAGGGAGTGCTCGTTGTCGACGGCAGCGTTCCTTACTACGGTGTCGGGGTGGTGACTGAGCCTATCCGGTTCGAGATATCCGGCGGATTCGTGCGCTCGATAGAGGGTGGTGATCAGGCAGATTTCTTACGCTATCTACTGGCCCGGCAGAATGACGAGTGGGTTTACAACATTGCGCAGTTCGCCATCGGCCTCAATCCGGAATGCCGCGAATTCACGGGCGAGATGCTCAACGACGAAGGTGTAAACGGCACGATTCATATTGGTGTCGGCACGTCGTCAAGTCTTGGCGGTGTCGTCCAGGCAAGGACACACTTCGACGCGATAATCCGTGATCCGTCGGTGTGGCTCGATGGCGAACCTGTCGTGCGTGGCGGCGAGATCCTTGTTGACGGCTAGCGGTGGAGGAGCACGGGATTACCTTGGCAAGAGCATCCTTGCGCAAATGACAGGAGAATAGACAATGGAAGTCAAAGGCACAGCCGTAGCCACGATTCCACTATTTGTGAAGGAAAAGCACGGAGAAAACGGCTATCACGAGTGGCTGGCAGCGCTGACAGCGACAACGCGCGAGACACTCGGCGGCAAGATACTCCCGACGGCCTGGTATCCCATGCGCGAGATGCTTGCCGAGCCGACGAGAGCAATCTGTAACCTGTTCTATGATGGAAACCTGAAAGGTGCAGTGGAGCAGGGGCGTTTCAGCGCTCAGCACGGCCTGAGAGGAGTGTACCGTCTGTTTGTGAGGGTAGCTTCGCCCGAGTACATCATGGCCAAAGCCAGCCAAATCATGCCGACCTACTACAGACCCAGTGCCATGATCGTTATTGAAAAAGAATCGGGCAAAGCCGTAATACGTATTACAGAATTTCCCGAACCTGACACATTCGTTGAACACCGCATCTTGGGATGGATGGAGCAGGCTCTGCTGATCTGCGGGGTGAAGAATTTTCGGAGTTCGATAGCGGCGTCGATGACTACGGGTGCTCCACACACGGATTTCCGCCTTAGTTGGTCGTGAATCCGAATGATGGTGGTCGCCATCCGTCGGCAAATCGGGCGCTTCACATCCAACAGTGTGCCGTTTGATCGGAGGCATTGAGCATCGGTGCCCCACAGGCCAGCACCGACATATCACCGCGTGATGGTGTTGGTGTCCCGGCCAGAGAGGCTTCTGTTTGGCGGTGGGGCCACTACGGCATACTACACATAGCAATCGGCGTCCGTAACGACGTCATGAGATCATCGAGTCAAGCGCCATTCCTGCCCCGTTTTGCTTTATCGTGCCTCCGCATGTTGTACCACCACATCACCACGTACAATCCGACCTGCGCGAGTAACACCACACCAATACGCTGGGTCAGCCAGATCACAATCATGGTAAGTGCCAAACTGCTGATTGCCCACACCCATGCGGTCATTCGTTCGTGAGCTGCGGCTCGGTAGAAGAGGATGGTGAAGCAGACGGCGACGAGTGCGGACAACCCCATATTGCCCCCCAGCGAGACGGATCGGAAAACCTGTGGCGTGGTGTGTACCGTGTCCATTGTTGTGCCCAGTCGGCGCTAGGCATAAGTGTCCGTGCCACGCCGGTCGAGTTTCCTCAATAGTGCACCGCCTGTTCCACTTTCGGAAGAACTCTAGGAAGAACCTGGTGTCGGCCTCGGCCCCTGCTCGCCCTAGCGCTGGCCGAGCATGAGAACAGGGGCTGTGGTACCGGCCGTTTGCCCGTTTCCCAACTGCCCTTGGAAGCCGTGCCCCAAACAGTAGGCGACGTTGTATTTCGTGAGGCCACAGGTGTGTGACGCCCCACAGCTCACCTGCCGAACCGGTTCATCCAGGCCCGCTCTTGACGGCATCTTGACTGGACTCAGATAGACTGAAGTAACAGTGCATCGGGAGACCAAAATGCGCGGTTTCATTGCATTGCTAGTCGCGGGGTCAGTTGCCCCTTTAGCCAGTGCAAACGCTCAAGAGCCACAGCGGCACTGGGACTCACGGCGCAGCGAACGGATCGCCTTGGAGACAGCCGGTGCTGCCGTTGGCGCCGTCGGAACAAGCATCGTGCTCGCGTACTTTGGCGCAGCCACAGCTACCAGTGGCGGAGAGGATCCCGGTCTCATCGAAACAGTTGTCGGAGCGATGGCCGGCTCGGTACTGGGGAGTGCTATTGGAGTGAGCGTGGCCGGTGGCCTGACACACGACACCGGCAAGTTCGGATCGGCGCTCGTCGGTAGTGCCGCGGGACTCCTCACGTTCTTCTTGATGATGCCGAGTCTCGACGCCGACTATGCATCGTTTTTCCTGGCGTTTTGGGGTCTTCCGACAGCGGGGGCTGTACTGGGGTACTGCACGTCACGGGGCAACGGCAGCCGCCAGTTGCTTGAGGTGCCGCTTCATGGAGTTCGCCTGAGCATGCGGCCGCACCGTGAAGGTGTTGCGCTTAGGGCAAGTGTGGCGTTCTAGTATCAGAACCTCTTTGCGCCAGACAGCGGACAGGAGCGGGGAACGTGGATACCGCCACAGCCCCAGAAGGTCCCGGGTCGCAGGGGATGACAGCCCTTCGGGCCCTCCCACCCTATCGCTGCGGTTCCGCCACCAACCGCGTGATGCGATCCCTGATATCCTGCACGATCTCCTGCAACTCATGGTCGGCGTCCGTCCACAGCTCGATCAACTCGGCGTAGCGTGCGATGGCCGGTTCGACCTCACCTCTAGCCTCGTGCAATTCTCCTACACGGATCAGTGTCGCGGCCCGCCAGAGAGGATCCGTTCCGTAGCGATACGGATCGTTGAGATCGAGGCCTCGGCTCAGTACGGCTACCGCCGAGTCGGTTTCTCCCGCCGCGTCGTACGCTCGCCCGAGCGGGTAGAGCGCGCAGGCCAGGCAACTCTCTTCATCGTAGTAGGTGCGGATCGCTTCTACAGCTGCAGCGGCCTCTCCCTCGCTCAGCGCCAGGAGCCCTCGCGTCAGGTATCGCATCTCATCGGAACGCAGGCTTGCGGGAACTTCTCTTTCCCACTCCTCGAACAGGCCGCGGGCTCGGTCCAACCGGCCGATACGCGCGTACCCTTGAATCAGTTCGTGATAGGGACGGTCCTGTACGACTATTTCCGTCAGGGGGTAGCGCTCGAGCGCGTCGTCGAGCAAAGTTGCCGCCTCGTCGTTGCGGCTGCGGAACTGTGACGCCCAGGAGGCGCGTCTGATCACCTGAAGCAAAGCCTCGTCGGCGTCGCCCTGCTCTCGATCCGCCTCCTCGCGACGCATACTGATCCGCTCCGCCTCCGCCAGTCTACCGAGCGCCACGTACGAGCGAGCAGTGTACCTCGCCCATTCACGTTCAAAGGTCACAGCACCGCGGCCTGCCTCCCGCATGGCATCCAGGTGAGCAAACGTCGCCGGGTATTCCAGCGTTGTCGCGGCTACGTGGGCGCGTAGCCAGTGAACCTCGGGGTGGTCCGGTAACTTCTCACCGTAAGCCTCGGCGGTCGCCAACGCAGCGGCCGTGTCGCCCTGCGCAAACTGCACCGCGCACAACCCCTGGAACGCCTGCCACAAGACGCTGTCATACGCTATAAGCGCCCGCTCGTAATACTCCTCCGCCTCCGCCCAGCGACGCATGCCAGAAGCGCAACCGCCAGATTGTTCAGCCCTGTCTCATGCTCCGGATCGACATCCAGAAGCGATCGATAGGCCGCCATAGTCATAGCCCGGTCGTTCGCCACTTCATCGTAGTACCATGCCTCGGCCAGATAACGCTCAACCGGCGGTAGCCGCTCGCGCACGGTAAATGCGCGCGTGGCCGCTTCATCTATCCGCGATTCCGGTGCGCCCGCGTTCGCCAGCACTACCGACAGCTTTCGGTATCCCATCGCGAAGGCAGTGTCCAGCGCCACCGCCTCTCCAAGGAGCTGGATCGCACGATCGTAGTCGGCCGCATCTTGCGCCGCTTCGCCCCGCGAGTACAGGCGGAGAGCCTCCAACGAACCGGTGGAAACTCGCTCCAGTGGCACACTCCGTCGGACCGAACGGAACGACTCACCGATCCGCTCCCGTAGGCGTGCGGACAACCGATCGAGAGCATCGATGATTCCGTCCACGTCAGTCGCGGTTTCACGCAACGCTACCAGCTCCGTTCCATCCGCCGGTGCGATGACTCGAACCGACAGTACGTAACTGCTTCCCAAGGAGCCTATCTCGCCGGCCACGACTGTCCGGATCCCCTCACGTTCTGCTATCTCACGGGCCAGGTCGAGGTCGACGATCGCATCGCGAGGGCGGCCCATACGCGCGAGCGCCGGCGCGATCGCATCGGCGCCCACAACCCGAACCACCGGCGATTGCTGCAGGTCGATCCGGAGCGCCGCGGTGACGGAAATACCCAAACCGGAGTCTGTTGTGCGGTTCTCGAATTGCGCCACCAGCAAGCGCTCGCGCTCCTCCAGCACGCCAGTTGATACCAGCGTGCCCGCAGGCCCGATGCCCAATGCCCGCATGGTCATGTATCCACCGGTTCCGATGGCTAACGCACCGAACGTGACTGCGCTCGCAGCAAACGCCTTGGGCCAGGTGAGGTGCCGTATGACTCCGGCTGGTGTGGGCACGCGCGTGCCGGTCGTGACATCCACCGCGCGGCGCCGCTCGTGGAAGCCAGTGAGCAGCATGAACGGAAGACCAACAACGAGCAGCGCGATCGCCGCCGGTGTTACCCAGCTCGGCAGTCCCATCATGAGCATCAGGACGTAGACGACCGCGACTACCCCAAGCGAAGCGAATGCGTACAAGACCGCCACCCTGACCGGATGCGCGCGACGCGCGGCCACCTCGTAGTCCACCGCTTCGACCGGCTGGGTCCCGGTGGGGGTGATACCACCGCTCGGCATGGTCAGTGACTCGAGTTGCGATAACAGCGCCTCGGCCGACTGCCACCTGTCGGCCGGCTTCTTCTCCAAACAGCGCATCACCATCTGAGCCAACTCGGGCGGAACTGTCGCACGGTATTTCGCAAGCGGGTCGGCCGCTCGAGTCACGTGGGCCGCGACGACTTCCTGAGGCGTAGTGCCTATGAACGGCGGGCGGCCCGCAAGCAGTTCATATGCGAGAGCGCCCACAGCGTAGATGTCGGCCCTGTGATCGATGCGCTTGTCGGCGGCGGCCTGCTCGGGCGACATGTACGCCGGGGTGCCGAGTGCCACGCCCTCCGTGGTGAGTTGTTGAAGGCCCGTGGCTTCGCTCACGGCCTTGGCGACACCGAAGCCTGTAACCAAGGCGTGACGCTCCGACAACAAAATGTTGTCCGGCTTGATGTCCCGATGCACGACCCCGTGCTTGTGAGCGTGATCGAGTGCGTCTACGACATCTCTCAGGATGCGAACAGCCTCGGCGACGGGTAGCTCGCCTTCATAAGCAAGCTTGTCTCGCAGCGACTGGCCCTCCTCGTACGGCATGACGTAGTACAAAAATCCGTCAGCCGCTCCGGAGTCGTAGAGAGGCAGGATGTGGGGATGGTGCAGATTGGCCGCGATCTTGATCTCTTGATGAAACCGGTCTGAGCCGAGCGCCGCGGCAAGTTCAGGACGGAGGACTTTGACGGCAACCTGTCGCTCATGCTTGAGATCCTGAGCGAGATACACCGTCGCCATTCCACCTGCGCCGAGTTCCCGTTCGATGGTGTAGCGGTCGGCGAGGGCGGCAGTGAGACCGGTGAGGGCGCCGGTCATTTTGATGTGTCCCCTGGACTGAAGTCCGGGCGCGACCCCTTCGGGAGGTGTCCTGAAGGACAACTCGTGAGCCCAGCCTTCACGGCCTCGGCTCCGCCGCCAACCGGGCGATGGTCTGTCTCACTTCCTCCACCCAGGCCTGCATCTCCGGATCGGCGTTCTCCCATAGACTGACAAAGCGCCCATAGTACTCGATCGCCTGTTCCCAGTCGCCGCGTTGCTCGTACAGCTCGCCGATACGCACGTATGCGTGGGCCAGATGCCCCGCGTCGTGACCGAACGAGGACGATGGAGTTTCGGCAAACCGCCGGTAGAGAGCCAGGGCGGAGTCCGCTTCAGCCAGCTGGTCGTACACACGTGCCAGCCACGGGTTAGCACACGTGGCGCACGAGTTACCGTCATCCCACATCCGGAACTCGGCAATCGCCTCCTCGAACCTACCCTCCGCAAACGCAGCGATTCCCAGCGCTCCGTGCCGTGCGCGCTCCGTGGAAAAACTGTGGTCAGCTTCGGGGGTGGCATCGAACTCGGCAATCAACTGCCGCCCCCGCTCGGGATCGCCTACCGCGGCATAGGCGCGCGCCAGTGTTGGGTAGGGACGGTCCAGCGGTGCGAGTGAGTCGAGCGGGTACCGCTCCAGCGCATCGTTCAACACGCGGCGTGCGCGGGCCGGATCGTCGTGCAACAACCGCTCCTGGATGGCGCGGCCACCGGCACGAGACAGATAGCGGCCCGCCAGATTGCGTTCGGCGGTGAGCGTAAGTCCCCTGTCCCAGTCCCGCTGCGCCTGGTTCATCTCTCCTCGCATCGCCGCCAGACTCCCCATGAACACGTGGGCTATCGCCTCCCAGAACACTCGGCCGCGTTGCTCCTCTATCAGCGAGTAACCGAGTTGTACTACAGCGTCGTAATCTTTTTGGTAGGCCGCATTGTATATCCGGGAGATTGCTACCTCTGGATTGCCGGGGAAGCGCCGCTGGAATAGCTCGAGTACCGACGCCGCTGAGTCGGACATTTCGAGTCTTCCCAAGGTCTGGGCGAGATTGCCGAAGTACAGACTGGTCGTCGAGTCCAATTCCAGGGCTCGAGCGTAGAATCCCGCCGCTCTCTCGTGATCGCGCAGGTCTCCATAGACCACACCAAGATTGTTGAGAGCTATCGTCTCATCGGGATAGAGGTCGAGGACAGTACTGTAAGCACCAATGAGCTGGTCGCGGTTGCGCGTGACAACGGAGTGATACGCCGCAGTCACCAAATAACGCTCCCGCTCGGTTAGGGCATCTCGGTACCGGTAGGCCTTGGTAGCAGCTTCGACAGCCCGAGACCTTCGTTCTGCACGGTTCCCGAGAATGATTGCCAACTTGCGATAGGCCATGGCGAACGTCGTGTCCAGCGCGATGGCCTCTTCCAGCAGTTGGACGGCCCGCGGATCGTCACCCTGATTCGTCGCGTTGAGCCCCTGCGAGAATACTCGCAGTGCGCGCATCGAGCCCGTTGTCACTTGCTCCAACGGCTCGCTGCGCCGAATGCTGCGCAACGATTCACCGAACCGTTCGCGCAGGCCCAGCGAGAGACGGTCGACCGTTTGCACCAACTCGTCTTCGCTGTGGGCCGTCTCCTGGAGTGCAGTCAAGACGTTGCCTTCAGACGAGACGAGTCGTGCGGCGATCGAGAAGCCGCTTCCCACAACCACTATCTCGCCGGTTACCACAGCGTTGATGCCCTCGCGCTGCGCGGCCTCCATTGCGGTGGCTGCGTTGAGGCCCTCGGAGCGATCGCGTTGCATAAGGAGTAAGATCCGTCCTACCTGGGCAGGGTCAACGATCGATACGGCACGGGACTGCGACAAGCCGATACGCATGAGTTCGGTTACCGTAGGCCCGTGCGTCGAGTCGCTGGTGCGGTTCTCGAAATCGGCGAGGATGATGCGCTCCCGTTCCGCAATGGCACCGCTAGCTATGAGCGACCCCGACCGACCAATCCCGAGTGCACGCATCCCCGCGTAGCCGACGGTCACCACCGCCAGAGCGGAGAAGGCGATTGCACCCACGAGCAGGGCCCGACGCCAGGTGAGCCACCGATCCGTCCAGCTTGCCCCGCTCTTCTGTCCGGTCATCCTGCGCGACTCCGCCACGCTGGTAGCCACCACAGTCGGGATCCCCAGCATCACCAGCGCCAGCGCAGAAACAAACACCCACATGGGCAGTCCAAGCTGCATCACGAGCAGATAGACCAGCCCCGGTAGTACCAGCGCACCCAGAGAGATAACGGCGGCGCCCTGGACAGGGCTTGCCATCAGCGGCGTCGGGCCGACTGCAGGAGCCAAACCAGGGGTACGTGCCGTTCCAACATGCCGCAGTGCTTCGGCGAACTGCGCAGCAGGACTGAACCGGTCCGCCGGCGTTTTGGAGAGGACACGCTGAAGAGCAGCTGTGACCTGCGGTGGAACGGCGGGCCTCAGCGCCGTGACTGCGGGAGGCTCGGCCGCCAGATGCTGGTGCACGACGCTCTCGATTGTCGCGCCAGTGAACGGCGGTTGACCGGCGAGCATCTCGTAGAGCACACATCCCAGGCTGTAGAGATCGCTCCGGCCGTCCAGGTCCCGGCTCCCCGCCGCCTGCTCGGGGCTCATGTATGCCGGCGTCCCGATGGCAAGACCCGTCTCGGTCAGTCGCCCGCCCCCCGCCTCGGTGATCGCACGCGCAATGCCGAAATCCGCCACACGCGCGTGAGCACCTGCCAGCAGGATGTTCTCCGGCTTGATGTCGCGGTGCACAACGTCGCGGCTGTGGGCGTAGGAAAGTGCGTCCGCCACCTCGAGGGCAATCTGCAGCCCATCATCAATGGGGAGTTGCTTTTCGCGGTCGAGGCGGTCACGCAGCGATTCCCCTTCCACGAACGGCATCACATAGTACAGAAAGCCGTCGGCCTCACCTGAATCGTACAGCGGGAGGATGTGCGGATGGTCTAGTCCGGCTGCGATCTCGATCTCGCGCAGAAACCGCTCTGGCCCCAGTGCCGCGGCCAGGTCGGGACGGAGGACCTTAATGCCAACCTGACGGTGATGCTTGATATCTTCAGCGAGGTACACTGTGGCCATACCGC
The DNA here is from genome assembly GCA_039588935.1 of Gemmatimonadota bacterium. GTDB lineage: Bacteria > Gemmatimonadota > Gemmatimonadetes > Gemmatimonadales > GWC2-71-9 > JBDGYW01. The sequence goes on from JBDGYW010000103.1 coordinate 11,366, forward strand.
CAGCGCCGAGTTCCCGCTCGATAGTGTAGCGGTCTTGAAGTGCGGTCTTCAATCGGTCCAGCAAGTCAGCCACGAGCTGCCTCCTCGGTACCGAATTCAACGGTTATGAATACGCCTGTTTCTGGGCAACGTCCAGAGTCGGGATGACGCGTGAAAAGAAGCGCACGGTGTTGGGTGCCTGTGCCCACCGGCACATTATTGGCACGCAATCACAAAGAAGAGTGGACACCCGTCACAGCAGACCTCCTAACCTGTTGTATTTCAACGATTTACAAAGCCAAGACTGAACGATGCCTTCCGCTCCGGCACGTGCCGCCGTTGACCGACGATTGGAGTAGGGGTCAGATGGGCCGTTACCCTCCCCGCGGCTCCCCAACCAAACGCGCAATCCGCTGTCTCGCCTCCTCTACGCGCGGCTGCAGCTTCGGTTCCGCATCCGTCCAGAGTTCCACAAACTCGTTGTAGTAACGGATGGCATCTTCCGGGTCGCCGTGTTCCTCGTACAGTTCGCCGAGGTGCATGTAGACATCCGGCAGCCAGAGAGCATCGCGGATCAGGCGTGCTGTGTAGGGCGTGTTCACATACCGCTCGAATACGGCGATCGCCGAATCCGGCTGACCCACCAAACGGTACGCGGTTCCCAACCCGTGCAGCGGACAGATTTCACAACCCAGCTCCGCATCAGACCGCCGGAATTCGATCACGGCGTCGTTGGCGCGACCTTCGGCCAACGCGACGTAACCGGCTGCGCGATGAAACCCCGCTGCGTCCTGTCGTTTCAGACCGTCGTCCAGCTCCCGGTCTGCTTCCGCAAGGAGTTGCCTGGCGCGGTCCGTGTGCCCCATCCACGCAAACGCGATTGCAATGACAGTGTACGGACGCTCCGCCGGTTCGAGGCTCTGTAGCGGGTTGCTGTCCAAGACAGCCAACAATCGGGACAACGCCCTGTCCGGCGTACCTCTCACGCTCGCATCATATGCTTCCGTTATGGCCGTGAAGCTGAGTGCCGCTCTGTGGGTGCCGGTCCGCTCGAGAAACGCGATCGCGTCTCCTAAGAGTTCACGGAAAATCCCCGGCCTCCCCTGTACGGCGTGGACAGATGCGCGAGCGACGTTCGTCGCATAGTCTCTCCAATACGGACTTCGAGTGGCTTCGTGCAAAGAGTCCGCGATCGCGAGAGTGCGATTGAAATCGAGCCGTGCGCCA
>JBDGYW010000104.1:0-19452 GCA_039588935.1 Gemmatimonadota bacterium
AGATGACCGTGCTGATTCCCAGTGTGATCAAAATCGCGCGCGGCACTGTCTTGCTGGGCTCGATGATCTCCTCGGACGCATTGGATATCAGCTCGAATCCGACGTAGGAGATGTAGATCAGCGCCATGGCCGGAACGAACGGTCCCCAGCCCATCGGCGCTACCGGGTCCAGGTTGGCGGGCTCGATGTCGGTAAAGCCCAGCAGCGCCACACCCACGAGAATCGCCAGCTCCACCAGATTCATCACCGTTATGACGATGATCGCCTCTTTCATGCTCCGATAGTTGACCGCGGTGAACACTACCGTCGTGATCAAGGCAATCAGCGCGATGCTGACGTGTGGGAGGAAGTACGCGCGAATCGTCATCGCGAAAATCAACGCGTACATGGCGCAGGCCAGCGTGTTGCCGATCCAGAAGAACCACCCGGTGAAGAACGCCACCGGGCGGCTCATTGTGCGGCTGGTGAAGGAGTAGCCACCGCCGGCCAGCGGGATCGCCGCGCCCAGCTCGCTGTAGTTCAGCGCGGTGAATAGGGTCATGAACCCCATCACCAAGTAGACGAGCACACCCAGCGGGCCGACCATGTGGGCCAATTCCCCCGGCAAGGCGAAGATGCCCGGGCCCATCGTGGCGCCGATACCGATCATCACCGCCATGAACAGGCCCATGTTGCGCCTGAATGTGACTTCCTTTGCCAACCCTGGTGTGCTCCTTTGTTTCTTCAGCTGCGTTTGAGGCACGGAATCTACGCGCAGGCACGTTGGCCGCCAGAGATTGAAACCCTACACATCGGCGTGGGTATGGACACATTCGTGCGGTTCAATGAACGCCCCAAGGTGATTTTCGCGTCTCGGGGCGTTGACGAACGGATGGCAACGATCCCCAGCCTGGAGGAATCTATGACCCATGTCGCGAGTTCTCTTTCGGGGTTGGTGAATCCAGGCGGCCGCAGCGCAGCTGGGCTCTGGGGGCGGCTTGTGCGGCTCTTCGGGGTTATGTGCCTGGTGCTGGCGATGGGCTGTGACGATCCGGTCAGCGTCACCGAGCCGCCGCCACCCGTAGACGACGAGTTCGACGCGGGATCGGGCATCGCCGACCAGACGCCGACGGCGATCCAAATCCAGAACCTGGTGCTCCTGGGAAAGGTCTGGGGCTTCGCCAAGTACCATCACCCACTGGTGGTGGGCGGCGACCATAATTGGGACTACGAGCTGTTCCGCGCGGTCGCGGAGGTCCTGGCGGCGCCGGACCGTGGAGCCGCTGCGGGCGCGATGGTGAACTGGCTGGATAGCATCGGCACGATGACGGCATGCAATCCCTGCGCACAACCGCCCGAACAGGTGCATCTTCTACCGGACAACGACTGGATCAGCGACACCAGCACCTTCGGCGCGGCGCTGAGTGGCCGGCTCCTGTCCATGCACCGGAACCGTCCGGCAGCCGGGAGGCACCGGTATGTCTCATTTGTGCCAAACGTGCGAAATCCTGACTTCTCCCCCGAGGAGCCCTACGCAAACCACGCAGCCCCGGACGCCGGGTACAGGCTGCTGGCCCTCTTCCGGTTCTGGAACATCATCCAATACTGGTTTCCCTACCGGGACGTGATGGACGAGGACTGGGACGGCGTCCTCAGCGAGTTCATACCGATGGTGATGGCACCGATGAATGCCGATGAATACATGCTGGCCATGATCATGCTGAGCGGCCGCGTGCACGATACGCACGCCAACGTGTGGGGCGCCGGCCATTTGCGACCGCCAACAGGCGACGACGAGGTGCCAGTGTTCTTGCGCTTCATAGCGGGGAAACCCGTCGTTTGGGGGTACTCCCACGAGCAGCTCGGGCCGGCCACGGGCCTGCAGATAGGTGACGAGATCCATCGCCTCGATGGCGTGCCAATCGAGTCGCTTGTCGACTCTCTATCGGTTTACTACCCAGCATCAAATGAGGCAGTGCGTCTACGCACCATGGCGTGGAGACTGACGCGCGGATCGGGGCCGGCAGCGATCGGCGGTGTCGGCGAGTTCGGGGCCTTTGAGTTTTCTGCCTCGCGGGTGCCAAGGTCGTCGCTCGATCTAACGCCTGGCTATACCCATGACCTCGCGGGCCCCTCCTTTCAGATGCTGGCCGATGATGTCGCGTACCTCAAGTTGTCGTCCGTCGTCGCCACCGATGTTGCCGGATACATCAATCAGGCGCAGGGCGCCGAGGTCCTTGTAATCGACATCCGTAACTACCCCAACGAATTCGTGGTCTTCACTCTGGGCGGACACCTGGTGTCGACACCAGAGCCGTTCGCCCGTTTCACGAAGCCCGATTCAACCAACCCCGGCGCATTTATCTGGACCGCACCCGTGGCGCACCTTCCTAGCGAGCCGCGGTTCACCGGCAGCGTGGTAATCCTTGTGGACGAGGTGACAATGAGCCAGGCCGAGTACACTGCGATGGCGTTTCGAGTAGCTCCCGACGCGATCGTCGTGGGGAGCACCACTGCTGGAGCGGACGGCAACGTGTCACGCATCCCGTTGCCCGGCGACGTGACTACAATGATCAGTGGTATAGGGGTCTTCTATCCTGACCGCACGCCCACCCAACGTATCGGCATTATACCGGACCTGGTGGTTCGTCCCACGGTCGCAGGCATCAGAGCGGGCCGTGACGAGGTGCTCGAGGCTGGAGTCAGCCACGTCCTTGGCCGGGAGTTTCGGCTTCCGTGGAACTAATCGTCGTTCGGGAGACGACCCCACGGAGCCTCAGTGCCACGGTGCGGCTGGTGAGGGAAAAGCCACCGGATGAACTCTTCCGTCGTCGCAGTGTAGGCCGTACGTGCGCACCACAAATGGAACGGCCAGTCGCTCGATCGGGCAAGGAAATCACATGAGACTACTGTCTACCACGATTCTGGTTTTATTCTCTGCTTCATGTTCTTCAGTCGAGACGGACGATCGTCCGGAACTCACGGGAGAGTATCTCGGTCAGACGCCTCCCGGATTGAGCGTTCAGATGTTTGCTCCCGGCATCGTATCCACCGGATTGCCCGAGTCGGGTATCGCCGTCTCCCCTGACGGCAATGAGATTTTCTATACGGTTTTCGTAAAGGGGCTCGAAGCCATAATCACCACGCGTCTTGAAGACGGACGATGGACCGAACCGGAAGTCGCTCCATTTGCCAGCAGATTCAATGACGGCTGGCCGTCATTTCACCCCGATGGCTCAAAACTCTTCTTTCATTCATACCGCGCGCTCGATGGAAGCGATGCGAAGGACAGCGTGGTCAATATCTGGTATGTCGAAAGGAGCGAATCCGGCTGGGGCGAACCGAAACCTGTAGCAGCACCTGTGAACGGAAACGGATTCGTCTGCTGCGCGTCCGCGTCGGAATCAGGCACACTCTACTACAGCAAGAAGATCGAAGGCGGTGAGATCATTTACAGGTCGCGGTTTGTTGACGGACGGTATGTCACACCCGAGCTGCTACCAGAGATCGTCAACTCAGGTCCCTTTCAAATTCATGCGGTAATTGCCCCAGATGAGAGCTATCTCGTTTTGCCTCTCGCGCGTAGGGATGACACCATCAACTCGGATGTGAACTTCTACGTCTTCTTCAGGAATGCCGACGACACGTGGAGTGACCCAATCAACCTTGGCGAGACCATCAATGACGGCAGGACCGGCGGAACGCCGTCGATCTCGTCAGACGGGGAGTACTTCTTTTTCGAGGCGAATTCCAAGCGGGATTATTTCAAAGAATTCGACTCGATGAAGACGTATGCAGAGCTACAGGAAATAGCGATTTCCTCACCCTCTCACCGTTCCGGGGATGTTTACTGGATAAGCTCAGCGCACATCGAGGGCCTGAGGCCCGGGGGGCAATAGGAGCCCCGGAGCCAGGACATTCGTCGCACCACCGCGGAACCGAAGCATTCCCGGTAATGGTGGTGGTAGACGTAGGTGACACCCTTGACGTGGCACTATGGATCTACGGCAACCAAGGCCACGTGCCCCCATCTAACCCCCCTTGACATTCTATGGGAAGAACCTACGTTCCCATAGCCATTCTATGGAAGACGGTAAACACATGCAGCGAATCGACCTGCTGCAAGGCACGCTGGCCATGCTGATTCTGAAAGCTCTCGAGCGAGGAGCCTCGCACGGATACCAGGTTGCGCGCACGATCGAATTAGCCACCGACGACGTGCTTCGCGTGGAGGAAGGATCGCTGTACCCGGCGCTGCACCGCATGCAACAGCGCGGTTGGATCCGCGCCAAGTGGGGCAAGTCCGAGAACAACCGCAAAGCGAAGTTCTACGAACTCACCAAGGTTGGACGGGCGCAGCTCGAGAACCAAACGGCCGATTGGGAACGATATGCGGGTGCTGTAGCTCAGATGCTGCAGTCGCGGTGGGAGTCAACGTGACACTTTGGCAGAAGTTGCGGTATCGCTTCTCCGCCCCGCGTATGCGGCGAGATATCGAGTACGAGCTTCGTCACCATCTGGAATCCCGAATAGCGGAGTATCAGGCAACAGGCCTGTCACGCACTGCTGCGCGTCGGAAGGCCCTAAAGCGGTTCGGTGATTTCACAGGCGTGACGACAGAGTGTTATTCAGTGCACCGGGTGCCTGGAGAACGGAGTGGAATGATGGACAACATTTGGCAGGATCTGCGATACTCTGTCCGGAGCCTGACCCGTCAGCCTTCGTTCTTTTTCCTCGCGGTGACGACTTTGGCTGTCGGGATCGCGGCGAGCACGGTCGTCTTCAGTGCGGTCAACTCCACGCTGTTGAACCCGATCCCGTTCCCGGGTGGCGATCGCTGGATCACAACGTTGAGCACACATCCCGGTGGCAGTTTCCAACTCACATCACCGCAGGCCGCGGTGGCCCCTTGGAGAGAACAGGCGCACACACTCGAGGCCTTGGCTACCTACGGAACGAAGCGGTTCCTCGTCACGGAGAATGAGGAACCTCGAAACCTCGTAGCGGCAGTTGCGTCAGTCGAGTTGCTTCAGTTCCTTAACGTCCAGCCGATCCTCGGGCGTGGATTTCTCCCTGAAGACACGGTGCCCGGCCAAGACCATGTGCTGCTGCTCGCGGAGAGATTGTGGAGGCAACGTTACGGTGCGGACCCCGGTGTACTGGGCACAACTCTCACGTTGGATGGCGAGTCGTTCACGATATTAGGGGTGCTGCCGCGTCGAGCCGACGCGTTTTGGGGTGGCGCTGATCTTGGTGCCGATTCGGATATGCTCGAGTACGGTATCTGGGTTCCCGGAGCCAACCTGTCATCGACAGTTGCACGCCTGCGGGAGGGCATCGACGATTCAACGGCGGTAGCCGACCTGCGGCAAGTACATTCACAACTCGGTCTCGACCCCAACCGACCGGAAGGATGGCCGATCACCATACGACGGCCGACCGAGGATGTTTCCGGAGACCTCCGGACAGGACTGTGGATTCTTTTGGGGGCAGTCGGCTTCTTGCTGTTGGTCGCCTGCGTGAACGTGGCCAACATGCTGTTGGGGCGCGGGCTTTCACGCCACCACGAACTGGCGGTGCGTGCAGCCATAGGCTCGAGTCGTGTGCGCGCGTTCCGGCAGATGCTCGTGGAAAGCCTCTTGCTCACCGGAACCGCCGCTGCGCTCGCATTGATACTCGCTGCTGTTACGATCAGCGCAATTCGGGCCTCACTACCCGCAGGTCTGGCGGACCTTCACGCCATCAGGATCGACACAACTGTTCTCGGCGTCACGGCATCGATCGCCGCTCTAACAGGTCTGGTGTTCGGGATGGTCCCAGCGTTTCAGATCTTGGTCCTGAACCTGACGACTCTGCTGAATCAGGGACATCGCTCGGGCTCGCAGATGTCTTCGAAGTCACTACGGCACGGAGCGCTCGTCGCGGCCGAGGTAGCGCTGGCAACGGTGCTTTTCGTGGGCGCCGGATTGATGACGAACAGCCTGTTGCGCTTGCAGCGGCACGACCCGGGCCTCGATCCGACAAACGTGACCTCGTTCGAGGTCGAACTACCTGAGCCCCGATATTCGAGTTCGGCCGAGCAATCGACGTTCTTTCTAAACCTCCTCGACGGGCTGAGAGATTCTCCGGCGGTGGTACGTGCAGCCATTGGTGATGTCGACTTGCGCGGCAGAGAGCAAGGCGCAGTCGTGGTTGAGGGATTCTCTGAACCCATGCCTGATCGAGGCTTCGACGTAAATCTCATTTCGGACGAATACCTGGCGACGCTAGGGATGCGCTTGTCCGAGGGGCGGGAATTCTCGAGAGCCGAAGTCACCGAAAATGCAAACTCAGTGATCGTCAACGAAGTTTTCGCCCAGATTCATTGGCCCGGTGAAAGAGCGTCAGGTAAACGGTTCCGCTTCGAGTCGAGTGAAGATTGGTTTACCGTGTTGGGCGTATTCGAGAGCTTCGAGCTATCGGGCCTCTCGTCGAGATCACATATCCCGCAGATCTACAAACCGTTCCCGGCATGGCCGCTCAAAGACCACAGGGTGACCGTGCGGACAAATGCCGATCCTCGAAGCGTCTTGCCAATTCTCAAAGGAACCCTGTGGACGCTCGATCCCGATCTGCCAATGACCGAGATAACGTTCGCCACTGACATGCTCAATGAGGCTATCGCACTGCCCCGCTTCAACGCTCTCGTGTTGACCGGTTTTGCGGCGGTGGCGCTTGCGTTGGCGGCGGTGGGTGTTTACGGCGTCGTGTCTCTTTCCTTGCAGCATCGCTTACACGAACTCGGCGTGCGGGTCGCGCTCGGAGCTGCGAACCGCGACATCTTCAGCCTGATCCTTGGGTACGGCATGCGTCCGGTCGTACTGGGAGCGGTTCTTGGCCAGGCTGGTGCTTTCGGTCTTGCCCGTTTCCTCCGCTCGCTGCTTTTCGAGGTGGAGCCGTCAGATCCTCTCACATACCTGGTCGTTGTGGGGCTACTGGGAGCAACCGCGTTTGCCGCATGCTATTTGCCATCACGTCGCGCAACTCGTGTCGACCCAGTGGAGGTGCTGAGGCAACAGTAGGGTTTTGCTGGACTCCTTCAAGTTCGCGCGCCACTAGACGGTTTCAGACAACAACGAATCGCTGCGTGCCCACGCCTTCAAAAAGTGATGAAACTTCTTCCCAGCTGATTACGTAAACATGTTATACTAAATATCGTACACTTCATTGCGAGATGTCTATGCCCCGTGAATCAATTGGGGAATTCGAACAACTGGTGCTGCTGTCCATCCTCCGGCTCGGGTCCACAGCGTATGGTGTCCCTATCCATGAGGAGCTTGCGCAGCACACCCCACGTCCAATCCTCCGACCCTCGGTGTATGTAGCCCTGCGCCGTTTGGAGGAAAAGGGACTGATAGTCTCACGGCTTGGCTCACCGGAGCCACGGCGTGGCGGCCGAGCCCGCCGTTACTTCGAACTCGAGCCCGCCGCGGTGGATCTGCTGCGAGAGACTCGCGCGACACTTCTCAGCTTGTGGGACGGCATTACGCCGCAACTCGACGAGTCTCACTAGATGTCGGCGGGGAATAACACAGTGAAAGAACTGCCGCTTCCACCTCGCCTCGGACTGCTCATGCTCTCGGCCGTGTTACCGGCCGGACAAGCTGACGACATCGTCGGCGATCTCACAGAGATATTCGTCGATCGACGATCGGCGGGCAGGCGCGGAACGCATCTCTGGTTTTGGACTCAGGTTCTGCTCTTCGGCCTGAGCTTCAGGTTTCTGAATCGCCGGGTTCGGGCAGTTTCGACCTCAAAGAGACCTAACAAGCATCGACTTCCTTCCCCAGTCTTTGGGCAATCGGAAAGGCGGAGTTTTGATATGGGAGGACTGTGGACTCGCATCCGGCAGACCACGCGGAGATTGAGTCGTGAGTGGCGCTACTCCTTGGGAGTGATCCTCATCCTGGGCATCGGTATCGGGCCGGCTGCGGCAATGCTGTCGGTTGTTCAGAAAGTATTGCTGCAACCCTTGGCATATGAGCACCCCGACCAACTCGGTCTGGTCCGGATCGACTTGGGCGAGATGCACGCCCACCCCGGCATAACACATCCAGAGATAACCGGCCTAAAGGCCGTGGAAGGGCTCTTCGCGGGCGTCGAGGCGACGTCACGGGAGTTCGAGCTGTCGCTCGGAGAAGACGCGGACTTGAAGCCGCTCGCGGCGTTGCGCGTGACACCCGGCATGTTCGATATGCTGGGAGTGTCTCCGCTGCTCGGTCGGCACTTCACGGAAGAGGATACAGAATCGTTCGTGGCCTTGATCAGTCACGACCTTTGGACGACACAATACAGCGGTGACCACAATGTTGTCGGACAGACTATGGTGCTCAACGGTCGCCCCGCACCGATCATCGGGGTCATGCCGCCAGGCTTCGCGCTATACCTTGGCAGAGGATCGCAGCTATCGACACACATCGACGTCTGGACTCCTCTCGAACTCCTCCCGCGCCCGACTATGTGGGGATTCCCCACGATCGTTCGCCTGGCCGACGGAGTTTCGTTTGATCAGGCCAACGCGGGACTCGAGGCATTCACACGGTCCCTCGTGGAGCAGCTCCCCGAGACATACGCCAACACTTCAGCGCGTTTCGCCGTCCACCCACTTTTACCTGACCTCATCAGGCAGGCAAAGCCGGCCATTCATGCGGCTCTGGCCGGTGTTCTACTCCTGCTGCTCATCGCCATCGCAAATGGAACGGCACTCGTCATGGCGCGTATGAAGGCGCGCGAGGTTGATTTCGCCGTTCGCACCGCTATGGGAGCAGGTCGCGGTGCGCTTTTGCAGGACGTGTTGATGGAGAGCCTGATACTGATGCTCGCGGGCGTCGTTCTCGGCGGTGGGATCGCAATGTGGGGAGTTGTGGGTTTGCAGACCTTGATCCCCGACACCGTACCGCGCGCGGGCAATATCGTATTCGGTTGGGATCTGCTTGGTTACTCCGCACTGCTCGGTTTCGCTGGACTGGCTCTGGCTGGCCTTTTCCCGGCTTGGAAGGCGTCGAGCGGCGCTCCGCTCGAACTCCTCCGTGGCAGTAGCGGGCAGCGCGGTGCAACCCACGCAACCGGACGTCTGGCATTGGTTGGTACTCAAATAGCGATGACGGTCGTGCTGTCCTTTGGGGCCGTCCAACTCGCCAGGAGTGCTATCGCACTAGCCGAAACCGACATTAGGTTCGACCCCGAAAACGTCCTGGCTTTTACAATGCCATTGGACGGATCGCAGTTTCAGAACTTCGAAGAGAGCCTGGTCTTTCACCACGAGATACGGGACAGGTTGAGCGGACTCACAACCGTCCGGGCTGTGGGAGCGGTTTCGCACCTACCGCTCAGTGGCACTGGGCCTTTCGATGCGTTCGGACCCGGTGCAGTGGGTGACACAGTTGACTGGCACGATCCACTCGCCAACTACTTTGCGGTAATCCCGGGCTACCTCGAGTCAATTGGTGTGCGGCTTCGCCAAGGCCGGTTCTTCACTGACATCGAGAACCTGGAACGTCGAGCGGTCGCCGTCATCGATGAGAACCTTGCAGAGATGGCCTGGCCCGGCGAGGATCCGATCGGCAAGACTATGCGGATGGGATGGCAGCTTCCCGTAACGACCGTGGTTGGAGTAATCGCACATCCGCGGGTAATCGACGTCAGCCAAGACGTCAGACCTCAGATCTACGTACCGTATGGTCTGTTCCCCTGGGGGCCACTCAGGTACACCGTCAAGGCTGAGCGCGATCCGACCCTGCTGATTGGCAACGTGCGTGAGGTGTTGGCCGAGTTGGGACCGGGCCGAGCGGCCTCTGGATTCCAGGTGCTCGGCGAAAATGTTACCGCTGCTATGAGCACACTCCGTTTCGTGACCCTGCTGGTGGCGCTCCTCGCATTCTCGGCAGCCTTTTTGTCTGCCCTCGGCCTATACGCGGTGGTGTCTTACGTGGTCCATCAACGGCGCCGGGCAACCGCAATTCGGGGTGCCATGGGTGCAACCCCGGCTCAGCTGCTCCGCCATCACCTCAGAAACGGAATCCACGTACTAGGTGTGGCCGTGCCGATCGGTTTGATGCTGTCGCTCTTGTCAGCCGGTTTCGTGGAAACGTTGCTGTACGGTGTGAACGTTCATGACGTGTTCAGTCTGAGTGCCGCTGCCCTGTTGGCCGCTTTGACGGGCCTGGTCGGGACGCTCATTCCAGCGCGCAGTGCCGCGAGGGAAGATCCGGCAATGGCGTTGCGTGCGGAGTGAGGGTGACTAACGAATCTCATCCAGGCGCCTCGACGCGTAGCGACGTAGATCCCTGCTCGGATCAGTTTCCGCAATAAGGCGGAGTTTATCGACTGCGGCATCGTCAGCGCGCTCGGCCAGGAGTCGGATCACGCGACGCCGCAGATCGGTGCCAGAGACGTCTTCGTATATGGCGGCGAGTTCGGTCGTCGCCACCGCACGCTCCCCGAGCAACCGCAGCGCCCGGTCCCGTATCTGGGTCGAATACCGGGTACTGGTCGCAATTCCCGTCAACCATTCGGTCGTACCGCGATCACTTCGTTCCGAAGTGATTCGAAGCGCGCGATCTCGCAGATCATCGGAGTTCAGGCGCTCGAACAAATCCCGCACGGCCGTTGACTCGTATTCGCCGAGAAGCCGAATCGCTCGGTCGCGTAGTTCCTTCGCTTCTTCTCTGTCCGTCGCCACGTGCTCGAGCCATGCCGCGGCGTCTGGTGTCCGCATCGCGCCAACCATGCGGAGGATTCGTTCCCTGAGCGAGCTGCCTTCGGTATCGCGAAACAGTTGCTGCATCGTGGCCAGGTCCGCGTCCTCACCGAGAATCCTGATAGCCCGTTCCCGAACACTGGTCGGCTCATTCCTATCCGCAGCCACCTGCCGGATCCATCGTTTCTCCTCGGGCGAGCTGTTGTCGCCAACCACGCGGACAGCGCGTTCCTTGAGGGCCGAACGGTCCAAGCGGTCATACAGGGCCCGGATCTCGTCGTGCCCTGCCGTCTTCTCGCCAATCACCCGCAGGGCACGTTCCCTCAGCTCGAGGCGTTCGTTTGCATCGAGGGCAAGCGACCGTAACCAGGCGACATTCGCTGCCGAAGACGAGGCTCCGATCCTGCGGATGACCCGCTCTTGGAGTTGCGTGCGGTCGATGCGTGAGTATCGCTCACGCAACCAAACGTCGTTCTCGTTCGTTTCACGGAGCGACCGAATAGCGCGTTCCCGCACTTCGACGTTCTCGGCACGCGCCACCACGAGTTCTCTCAGCAAGCGATCGGCCTGCCCCACCATCCCTTCGCGCTCAGCGGCACGGTTGATCCAACGAACGGCTCTCTGTCGCACTTCGGAACTCAGTTCACCGTCTCGCGCTATCTCGAAAAGCCGTTTGGCGATAGGCGCATCCTGAGCCGCATTGGCGGCCAGGAACGCAACGCTGCTGATGCCCTCGCTTGCTGCGGCAATGTCGAGCAACCAGGTTGCCACTTCCACGCCGGTAAAGGTGCCTAGATCGGTGCCGCGCGCATCGGGCAGCCAATCCACTCCCACTGCAGCGCGGAGTTCGGTTACGCGACCGTTCACCCTTTCTACCACGAGCCGCATTGGACCCGTCCGGCAATCGAGCTGCCAGAATTCTTGATTATTGATCGAGTATCCGCCCGACCAAAAGGTGTGTGTCGTGAACCCGTCGGCCGTGGTTTCGCCAATCGACTTTCCGTCGCCGCAGATCTCGGGACGCGTGGGGAACGAGAGCCGCACGGTGTTGCCTCGAACGGCGTTGACGCGATCGGCGAGATCCTGCGCGTCGAGAGGACAAAAGACGGCCGCAACGGCCAGAATCGTGGCAATGGAGAGGATGCTGCGCATGTCTTGGAACTCCGTCTTCGAGGAATGCACCAGAACAAGAGTCTCATTTATATGGACACCCGATTGGGCAAGAATGGTTGCATTCCGTGAATGGCGCTCAGGGGTACGGGCACACGCCGCATGCTGCGACGCCGTGCCTCAATACTGGAATTCCCTTTCGCTTTCATCATCGGTTCAGCATCGGCGCCCGCGTTTCGTTCCTGGAATCGGTCGCTGGAATCTCGGCTAGGATACCGACGCGCCTCGAGCTCACAATACAGTGGTGTTCGGGAGTATGTAGGAAGGAGTAATTCGCAGGTGGGGCAGATGATCGGGTGAACATCTGAACCACCTCGGGATCCAGGTGTACATTGACGGTAACCCGGCAACCTCGGAGGCCGGCTATGCGGTCCCTCATCCGCCTTACCGCTGTACTCGCCCTGAGCACCACTGCTCAGCTTCAAGCTCAGGATACAACCATCGTCCGCGGTTTCGTCACCGACGCAACGACCGGTTTGCCGCTACCCGAGGCCACAGTTGCCGTGGTTGGGTCCGAGCTTTCTGCCCAAACCGATGCCGCAGGGGTTTTCCAACTAGAAGGTTTGCCGCTCGGCGCAGTCACGCTCAGCGACATACCGGATCGCAATGGGCCAGATTGTTCTCGAAGCTCTGCCGTTGCAGCTCGACCCGGTGCAGGTCGAAGGTGCGCCGGCGTCAACCCGACGACCGCTTGCGGAATTCCAACTGCGACGCGAATCGAGTGGCGGAAGCTTTATCACGCGAGAAGAGTTCCTGAAGATGGGAAATCCGACAGTGCCAACCGATGTTCTTAGACGGATGTTTGGTGTTCGAGTGCTCAGAAACCCAAACGCTTTGTCTGGCGGATGCCCGCCCTGCACTTATGCCCGCTGGCTTGTGAGGATGAGGCGCACGGAAAGCAGAGCGTCATTCGTGATGGCAAGCCGGAGGGGCGGTTGCCCACCGCTCCTCTTCGTGGACGGTAGATACATGGGGACAGTAGACGACAATGACGTTGACCAGATCCTTTCCGTGAACGAGATCGAGGCTGCGGAGGCCTACGCCAGCGCTGCGACGATCCCAGCCGAGTTCAACCGGACCGGTTCGGTTTGTGGCGTGATCGCGGTCTGGACGCGGTGACTTCCTGGGGGGGACCCTGGAGACCTTGATGCCCCGAGTTCGTTTGGCTCTCGCAGCTGTATCAGTCCTTGCGCTCGCGCAACCCGCTCTCGCGCAGACACCCGACGAGATCATCGTGCAGCTGTGTCCCGCCGGCGCGTCCGACAGCCTTCCGGTCATAGTCGGAATCGTAAGGGACGCTGCGACAGGGGAACCCGTAAGTCGCGCCCGCGTCCGCATATCCACGCTCGGCAATAACGACGGGCCGGGGAGCTGGTTGCAGGTCGACAATATCTCGGCGTACGTCACGTCGGCAGACGATGGCACCTATGCCATTTGCGGCGTGCCGACCGGGTCGCGGGCGTTGCTGCACGCGAGTCGCGGCGATCGCACTAGCAGGTTCGTCGGGTTGTTCTTCCTGAGTGGAGGTGTGAGCACGAGAGACGACTTCCACCAACTCGACAATCCGGTCTGGCACCAGGACCTGGATATTCTGCCACGCGGGCAGCAGACTGCCGTGGTGATCGGTCAGGTCACGGACACGACGGCCGAGCCTGTTGTGGCGGCGGAAGTGAGCCTGGTCGGCTCGAGTTACACAGCCAGAACCGACGACTCTGGAAGGTTTTCCTTCGTGGGTCTCGCCCCCGGCATTGCGCGCCTCGAAGTGCGACGCCTCGGATTCCGCATGTTCGGGCGGGAGGTCGAGTTGATTGCAGGCGACACCGTCGACCTCTCCACCTCCAGCTTGGAACACCTCCCAATTCAACTGGCACAGCTAACCGTCACCGGAGTCGCGCCATCCGAACGACTGCGGGACGTAGGGTTCTTGGACCGTCGCAGGAGTAGCGCGTCGGGAAGCTTTGTGACCATGGCCGAATACAGAGATCGATGGGGCGACCCTGTCCGAACCACTGAGGTGCTCTACTCCATGCGTGGTCTCAGGCCTCGATCCACCTCAATGGGTGGAGGCCTCGGCTACGTGTCGGTGGGCTTCACCCGGTGCGGCAATAAACCCCCTGATCTTTACGTCGACGGCTTCTACATGGGGACTGGGGCCGAAATCGACGTCAACTCTCTTGTGCCTACTGATTGGCTCGAGGGAGTAGAGGCCTACCGAGACCCATCGTTCGTGCACATAAGCCGCCGTGTTCGGCGCGGGTGCGGCGAGATTTACCTCTGGACCAAACCATTTGACAACGAGCCTGAGGAAGACATACCCGTCGAACCCGGTGCGCGGGTGCGCGTGACCGCCCCAGCCGAAGGCTTGAGGAGGTACGTGGGCGAGTATGTGGCCGGCGACAGAGACGCGGTGTACGTGAGGGGAGAGGCCGGCGTAGCGCCTCTCGCGATTCCACTGACCTCTGTGACGCTGCTCGAGTTGCGCACCGGCGAGAAACGCAGACGCCTACTCGGCACGAGCGTAGGGCTCGCGGCGGGAGCGGCAGTGGGCGCCGCGTTCGGAGTCTTCAACGAGGACCGGGCACTGAGTGTGATGGTGCTTGCAGTGCCGGGTACGTTTGTCGGGTTTCTCGTGGGGTCGGTCCTGAAGACCGATCGCTGGGAGCAGGCGGTGCAAACCACCCCTCTAGCGAGCGGCAGGTCACAGAGGGAGACGCGTGTTGGACTTGGAGTGTCGTTCAGGTTTTAAAGGGTACTCAACGCGTCTTGGTGACAGAAAAAACCACAACCGTCTCGACACCGAGTTCATCCTTGCGCAGGCCCAACACAAAGTCCGTGCCGATCTGGAAAACACTGATGTCACCAGACATCTCCACGTCCCCGAACCATTGACCCGTTGCGTCGAACACCGACCACACGCTCGGCTCGTCCTCTCGCCACTCCGGCCTGTAGTGCTCTACCCAGAGGTTTCCGCGCGTATCGACGTGGAGCGACCGGATGACGGGATAGAACTCTTCGCGCGGTGATTCATCGAATGCTCTACGCCAACCCTGCCTGTCCACATTGCCACGGACCTCCGCCATGCGCCACTCGACCCAGCGGTCGAAATCGCCATCTCGAATTCGCTCCGGCTCCACACTCCGCCGAATGACTCTCTCAAGCGTCCCGTCGGGGCTGTATGCTTCTACCTCAAAGCGCTCCCCTTTCGTGTAATACAACAAATCTCCCGCCACGGCTGCGGCCGGCGTCGGTGAGAATACCACAAGGTTAGGCACCACCGTCCGGGCCCAGTGGTGCCCGTAATAGGACCGGTAAGGCCTTCGCGCAATGACCGTCTCCGCTTCACCGATGTTTGCGGTTCTGTAGTATCCCGTGGTATCCCAACCCATCCGCCCAAGCCGAGCTGTACGTGAGGGATTCGGCCTACCATCCAATATCAACGACCCATCAGAGAACATCCCAATCGGTGCAGCCCACGGGGACTCGGTGCTTGACCGTCGGACCGTGCGTGCATGCGTCCCGCTCGGTGAATAGACGGAGATTCGCTGAAGCTCCCCGTCCCAGACGACGATGGTATCCGCACGTCCATGCAGAAGCGCCACGATCCTATTGAACTCCCCAGGTCCCTCTCCATGGCGGCCCGCCGAGCGAACGAAGGAACCAGTCGAGTCGAACCATCGAATCTCGCTGGTGCCGCCGTTGGCGACCACAATCGACTTGTCACTGAGACGCACCGCCCCTTGCACGCGAAAGAGCATGTACTCATCGGCGCCCAACGAAGAGCCGATCGTAAGCGTCGGCACCTCGGACACTCTCCACGCCTCGACTTCGCTCCAGCGTGGCGTCGCGTTCTCGACAGCCGTGGCGCCCGGTGTCTCGCTCTCGACGTCAGCCGAGTCTGAGGAGGGTTTGCATCCGTAAATCAGAAGCGTGGCGGGCAGCAAGATAAAGAAGAACGTCAGTCGGGGGGTCAAAACGACTCCTTCTGGTTCACAGCGGGTGCAATCCGCTGATGTTGGCGGCCAACATTGGAAAGAACGTGCCACGGGAGCGGCGGCCCTTAACCTGTTGCACGCAGACATCTTCGGTGGCTTGGTCGGTCGGGACACGGATGCTCCTTGTGTCCGGGCTTGGCACACGCTCGTCCCGGAAGTGGACGGCGCCGCGAATCCATCACGGTTTGACCAACCGGTACATCTGAACGTGCTCGACATCGAGTTCGTCCTGCCAGCGGCCGAGCACGAAGTCATGGCCAATGTGGAGTGGACGGAAACGCGCGGGAAACTGTACGGTGCCGAATAGCCTGCCCGCGGCGTCGAACGTAACCCACTGATTGGTGGTGTCGTCGGGTAACACGTATTCTCGGACCCACGCCTCACCGCTGTCTGAAACCAGCAGGAAAGGAACCCAGACCCTCCGTGTACCGAACACCGGCAGCGTTTCTGGAACTGAGTACTGGCGAAATCTCGTGCGCAGCCGCCGTCGTGCGTTGTCGTCACCGGCCTCTGCCAGCCATGCTTCCTTGAGGCGATCGAGCGTTTCGGCGGTAACGGTGGTCGGCTCAACCGCACGCCGCATGATGGTCTCGAGCTTGCCGTCCCAGCTGTAAACCCTCACCTCGTACCGATCGCTTGCGGCGACGTACAGCTTTTCTCCAGCCGCCACACGGAATTCGGCCTTTCCGAAGAACGGCGAGCTGACGTACATCTCGCCATCCGTCTCTCTGTAATGCTGCCGCTCCCTTTCGCGGAACGTGCCAAGTAAATTCACCAAGCCGCCGTCCCGATCATAGCGGTAGTAAGGTAAAGAATCCCATACCACACCCACCTGGGGAACGTCACCGTCGTCCGTGGGATCCCTCCCTCCCTGCATCAAGAAGCTGCCGTCGGAAAACAGCCCCACCGGATATGCCGGTCCTCCGTAGTCCGTGGGCTCGAAGCGAGGCATTCGCACGATTGTGCCCGAGGTGTCTAGAACCGTGGTCCGACGGAGTCGGTAATCAGGCACAACAAACATCGAGCCGCCATACGACCAAAATCCGTTGATGTATTGAAACTCCCCTGGCCCTCCGCCGGCGCCGCCAAGCTTCTTGATGAACACACCGTTCGGATCGTAGAACAGCAACTCCTTGCTGCCGTCGCTCGCGACCACAATGCGCCCGTCGTCCAACCGGACGGCGCCGACAATACGGAACAACTCGTAGTCTGGATCACCCTCGTCAGCGCCGATGTCTACTATCGGCTGCCGGCTCAGTCGCAAGACCTCCTCACCTGCCCACACCTGCGACTCGTTCTCCACAATGCGAATGCCGGCGCTATCGCGGACCTGCGCCCCGCTCATGTCGTTCTGCTGGTCATTGCACCCGGGCAAAGTCCATAGGACGGCAACGGCTGTAGCAGTGACGAGACGGTTTGAAGACAGCCATCTAAACGAGACGACCGACGTCACACTCACGTTGTGTCCTGAACGCAGCGAACGGAAATGCGAGCACCCTTCATCGCCGCGAACCTGCCACGATCGCCGTCCTCAGCCACGTGGTGATGGTATCCACGTTCCTCGTTCACCTCGGTCGAACTCCAGAACATGGCTATCTCACCGTAGTACAGGTACGTGCCGCGGAAATCCGCCCCGCCACTGAGTAGCGCTTCAAACCCGGTCGACCCTCCCACATGCAGCTCCTTGCCATGGACCGTTGCGGAGCCCAACAACCCGAACAGCTCCATCCACTCACGATCCGACGGCAAGTGCCATCCCGCTGGACAGATCCCCCGCGCTCCTTCGTGGCCCGCACCGTTCATGGCCACGCCCCACGTGTATAGCCGTCCATCGGCGGCGTGGCGTAACGAGTCATCGGCGAAGAAGTAGGAGACGATCTGCTCGCCATCGGGAGCGCGGGTAACGCGGAGGTTTTCCGCCATCCAAACCTGACCACCGATTGCGATCGTTCGGTACTCGTTTCCATCCACGTCGGTGACCGTGTCTTGGGCGGCCATGGAAGTAACGAGTCCACTGAGCAGCGAGGCGAACAGATAGAGGGTGATGCGCACTTGCCGACCTCCTGTTTGGGCGGTGCCTGCATCGCCTAAAGTACACCTGCCGTTCGGACACGTTTCAACCCGGTGCGAGGGCGGAGCGCTATAAGATCTCGGCAGCGCCGGCATTTCTCCACTTGAGGACCTGAACCAGCGACCGACGCCGGGGTATATTGTGGCTGACCCCGGCAACCTCGGAGGCCGGCTATGCGGGCCCTCATCTGCCTCACCGCTGTATTCGCCCTAGGCATCCCTGCCCAGTCTCACGCACAAGACACGACTATCGTCCGTGGTTTCGTTACCGACGCCTCGAACGGCTTGCCGCTACCCGAGGCCACAGTTGCCGTGGTTGGGTCCGAGCTTTCTGCCCAAACCGATGCCGCAGGGGTTTTCCAACTAGAAGGTTTGCCGCTCGGCGCAGTCACGCTCAGCCGTTACAGCTCGACCCCGTGCAGGTGGAAGGTGCGCCACCGCCAACCCGACGACCGCTTGCTGAATTCCAATTGCGGCGCGAGAAGGGCACAGGGAGCTACATAACCCGCGATGAGTTTGAGCGGATGGGTGTCCCTCACAAACCAACCGATGTACTCCGGAGAATGAGAGGGATACGAGTGGAACGGAATCTCGCTGGCATGTCCGATCGGGGCGGTTCTCCTCTGGACTGGCAGACAAATCAATGGGTGGTTACGGTGGGTCATTCCAGCTCTCGGTTCGGTGGCACCTGCTTTCCACTGTATTTCCTCGATGGCAGGTACATCGGGAAGGCCGACAGGCTAGACGTCGATCAGGTTCTGTCCGTAAATGAGATTGAGGCAGTTGAGGCCTACGCCAGTGCCGCATCGATGCCAGTTGAGTTCAACTACACAGGATCGGCGTGCGGCGTGATCGCGTTCTGGACGCGGTGATGGCTCCATGGTACGCCCAGAGGCCTTGATGCCCCGAAATAGCATGGCTCTGGTTGCGGTCTCAGTCGTTGCGATGGCGCAACCCGCTCTCGCCCAAACACCTGAAGAGATGATTGCGCAGCTTTGCCCGGCAGGTGTCCCCGACAGTCTTCCCGTGATAACCGGAATCGTAAGGGATGCTGTGACAGGGGAGCCTGTGGCAGATGCCCGCGTACGCATTTCCACTCCCGGGATTCTCGATGCCACTCGGAGCCGGCTGCAGGTGGACGATATCTCGGCGTACGTCATGTCGGCAGACGGTGGTACCTATGCCATTTGCGGCGTGCCGACCGGCTCGCGGGCCTTGCTTCACGCAAGTCACGGCGATCGCGTGAGCGGGTTCGTTGGGCTGTTCTTCCTCGGCGGAGGGGTGAGTACGGGATCGGACTTCCACCCGATGGAGACTCCGGTCTGGCACCAAGACCTCCATCTTCTGTCATCCACGCAGCGGACGGCAGTCTTGGTCGGGCAGGTAACGGATGCAACGGCTGTTCCGGTGGTTGCGGCGGACGTGCGACTTGTCGGATCCGGTTACGCCACCCGGTCTGACGAATCGGGTCGGTTCTCCTTTCAAGGTCTCCCGCCCGGGGTT
>JBDGYW010000105.1:0-12444 GCA_039588935.1 Gemmatimonadota bacterium
CTTGTGCTGTGCCGTGAAATCACCTATCCTCAAATACGACATTGTCACTATTGAGGAGTGAACATGAGCCTGGGTGACCTCCAACAGATGACGATGCTGGCGGTGGCGCGACTCGGTGAGGAAGCATACGGAGCCGCCATTCGCGAGGAGCTGCTAGCAGTCGCGGGCCGGAAGGTGGCCGTGCCGACCGTCTACGTGACGCTCGTGCGACTCGAGGAGCAAGGACTGGTTGAGTCGACCGAAGCGCCAGGTGCGGGAGAGCGGGGCGGCCGGTCTCGCCGAGTCTTCCGGCTTACGCCCACTGGGTGGCGGGAGTTGGACCACGCCAGGGTTGCCATGTCTCGGCTGTGGGAGGGAGTCGCTCGGCCGTGAGCGAACCAAAGGAGGCGCCTCGCGGCTTGCTGGCCAGAATCTTCCGAAAGCTCTTCCCCGGACCCCTGGGCTACGAAGTATGCGGTGAGTTGGAACGGGAGTACCTGAACCGCAGAGCCACGGGTAGGGATCTGTTTGCCACATTGTGGTATGTCGGGCACCTGCTGACGCCGAGCACTTGGGCACTTGTGTTCAAGCTGCGAAGTAGAACAAAGGCAGCTCGTGGCGCAGGGAACATCGGCGCATCGAGTTCTCGTCAGAGCAATTCCACAGGTAGAAGAAAAGCAGGCAAGCTGGGCCTGCACGGCTCTCTGCTCGATTTCAAGCTGGGCTTTCGGATGCTGCTGAGATACCCGGGCCTGACGGCGCTTGGCGGAGTCGCGATGGCGTTCGCGATTTTCACCGGCGCAGGGTCGTTCGAGCTCCTAACGCAGGTCGCCTACCCCATACTACCTCTACCAGAAGGCGACCGTATCGTCGGGATTCAACTCTGGGACGCTGCCAGGGGACGCACCGAAGGACAGGTGTCGTTCGACGTCGCGTATTGGCGTGGGCTCGAATCCATCGAGGATGTGGGAGCGTTCCGCAACCAACGCAGGAACTTCATCACCGGGGACGGCCCAGGATCGGTGGAACTTATAGCGCAGGTCAGCGCCTCCGCATTCAGGGTCGCCAGCGTTCCTCCCCACCTCGGGCGTTTCCTGCGCGAGGAGGACGAGATCCCCGGCGCTCCGTCCGTGGTGGTGATCGGGTACGATATCTGGCAGAGCCGCCTCGCCGCGGACCCGGAGGTGATCGGGAAGACCGTGCGCCTGGGACGCGTGCCGACAACGGTGGTAGGGGTCATGCCGGAGGGATTCCGCTTCCCCGTCACACACGACCTCTGGATCCCGATGTTATCGAATTCACTAGCTTATGAGCCTCGCAAGGGACCGGGGATGCGGGCCTTCGGCCGACTCGCCCCGGGGGCGACGCTGTTAGAGGCGCAGGCCGAGCTGACCGCGCTGGGCGACGCCATCGCCGCCGAGTTTCCAGCAACGCACGAGCACCTGCGGCCGCAGGTCCTACCCTACCCGCGTTCGATCGTCGACATCGGTGGTTCGCTGTCCACGTTCGCCACCTCCGCCCTGTTTTTGTCGTCCAATCTCCCGCTCGTGTTGTTTCTCGTGCTCGTTTGCGGGAACGTCGCGCTGCTGATGTTTGCGCGGGCAGTGGCGCGGGAGGGTGAACTGGTAGTGCGGAGCGCCTTGGGAGCGAGCCGCGGCCGCATTGTGATTCAGCTCTTCACGGAAGCGTTGGTGCTTGCTGCCGCCGCGGCGGTCGTCGGTCTGGCGACGGTGAGTTACGGCTTGCGGGAGGCGTTCCGCATGATCGAGGGTGAGGTGCTTGAAGGCGCCCAGCTCCCCTTCTGGTTCCACCCGAACCTCTCGCCGCTGACCGTCGTATACGCTGGACTCCTAACGGTGATAGCCGCCGCGGTGGCCGGCGTTGTACCCGCGCTCAAGGTGACGCGCGGAATCGGGGCTCAATTGCAGCGGGCTTCGGCGGCGGGCGGCGGGTTCCGGTTCGGCGGAATGTGGACGGCGGTCGTCGTTTGTCAGATCGTAGTAACGATGGTATTTCCGCTGTTCACCGTCGGGGTATGGGCCGAGATGGAGCGGGTCGCAGTCGCGGACATCGGGATCGCTACGACCAACTACCTGGGCGCCCGACTGGAGATGGACCAGGAAACTGGGCCCGACGTAAACGCAGACTCGGCACGATCGGTGTTCCAAGCTCGGTATCAGACGACTGTACAGGAACTCGAAGAGCGCCTGGTGCACGATCCCCAGGTCGCCGGTGTGACCTTCGGGCAGCAGCTGCCTCGCCTTTACCACCCCTGGCGCCAGATCGAAGTAGACGGACCCTCGGCGACGCCGCGCGATGAGCGCGGACACCGGTTGGGGTCCACCTCGGTCGCCATCGACTACTTCGAGGTCCTGGACATCGAAGTCCGGCTGGGACGGGACTTCGACTCTCGCGACCTGGATACGGATGCCGGTGTCGTGATCGTGAACGAGTCGTTCGTCCGCCGCATCCTCGGCAACCGCAACCCGATCGGACAGCGGGTGCGGTATCTAGCCAGCGAGGAGTATCGGTCACCCGACCAGGATCCCGGACCGTGGCTCGAAATCGTGGGCGTCGTCGAGGACCTGGGTACGATATCGGGTTATGGACCCCAGGGGATGTATCACGCCGCCGGGGTGGGGGACGTCTACCCCGTGAACATCGTCGTACGGGTAAAGGGGGATGCCAAGCCCTTCACACCACAACTCCAAAGATTAGCCCTGGCCGTCGATCCGACGCTCAGGGTCCATGACGTTTTGACACTCCGAGAAGTGACGAACGCCGAGCAGCAGTTCTATGGATTCTGGTTCGCGTTGCTGTTCACGTTGACCTCCACCGCGCTGTTGCTCTCTCTGGGGGGCATCTACGCCATCATGTCTTTCACGGTAGTGCAGCGGACGCGCGAAATCGGGATCAGGATGGCGCTGGGCTCAAGCCGGACCAGGGTCGTCGGAGCAGTCCTGCGGCGACCATTCCTTCAGGTGTTGATCGGCATCTCGTCGGGCTGGCTACTGCTCTTCTCCGGGTCGCTCAGCTTCGACGAGGTGGGCCTCACGCTGGGGGACGTCAGCAGCCTGGTGGCCTATGCACTCTTCATGATGGCGGTATGTTTGCTTGCGTGCATCATTCCCACCCGGCGGGCTGTTTCGGTGGAGCCCTGTGAGGCTCTGAGGGCGGAGTAGTCCGAGAGCAACACCCAAGACTGAACCGCACCGGCTTTCCGGACACCTCGTTACGTGAGTTCCGCCAGTTCGGCCGGAGCCTGCTGACGTCAGCTCAGGCCTTCTGCCTCGAGCCTCAACAACTCAAACTCCCCACCGCGTCTGTTTCCCCGACCAGAACCCGTCAGAAGAACTACCAATCCAACAACCCGCCGTTATTGAGAACGCCAAAGAAGGGTGTGTGGTCCTAAGACACCAGCAATGCTGGGCCGATCGCTGCATGGTCCCGGCTCCGCCCTCCATTTCCGTGGAAATCGGTGACTCACCATCCCCAATTGGGCCTCCTGGCGCGCTAGAAACTGCACCTCCTACCGTGAACGCAATCCCCGAAGATTTACCGTAAATATCAACACGTTGAATGACAACGACTTAAGGTGCGTTTGAAGCGCTTTTCCGGTGTCTATGTTTGAGGATTTTTTGAGAGTTGTTGATAATTTGTTGATACTTGGATGCTATGGTTTGGCTCCGCAAAAAAAGGAGCCAACGCATGGCACAAAAAACCGGCAATTCGTCACTCCCGCCAATCACAAAACGGCGACACCATAGAGTTCGTCACTTTCCCCACCGCTCGGGACCCAAAGTCACACCCCTGCAGTCCGTGTACCTGGACGTGCTCTCCACCGGCCAGAAGACCGGCAGGCACATGCGCTCCCTGCTGCTGCATCGCGGAGCGTACAGCAGCCTCATCCCGTTCTACCGCGTGATCAGGAGGCTCAAGAAGGCAGGCTGGATCACCGCTCGGCGTATCCCGAGGGATCGAGGCGAGTATCGCGGTGCGCAGTGCCTTTACGAACTCACGGAACGCGGGTGGGACGAGGTGGTGGCGGCACGGGCGTTCTTCGAGCGTTGTGCCGCTCGCCACAGGTCTGCCCCATCCCGACATGCGCTCCGAACGAACGGGACGTGGTCATCATGACGCCGCTCGGCATCGCCAAGGCGCTGCCAGAAAGGCAGTCGTTTGTGATCAGGAACCGGTTGGTCCTGACTTGGAATGCAGGATTACCGGTAACGAACAGGCGGATCCTGACCAGGCATACACGGTTTTGCGCGAAAGTCATTTGCCCCACAACACGAATGGTGTCTTCGAGGTCACGAGTCACCGGTTTGTGGTCAGGCTTGCCCCATTCGTGGTCACGATTCACCCGTTCCAAGTCACGAACAGGTCGTTCCTGGACCGTTAACAAGCGGTCTCGCGCACCTCCCATCTGCTAGGTGCAGCAACCTGATGGCCCCGGGCGGAAAGAACCCGCACGGGCCCGCATGCGGCGCGGTACATCGCGCAAACACAACAAACAATCTTCAAGGAGAAGATCGTGCCCAAGTTTCCAACTAGAGAAGCAGACATCTCATCATTGGCCAACCGCTTGATTAGCGGGCTCAGGGAGCACTCTGACGATTTCCCAAGCCCGCCGCACGGTGCGGACGAACTCGAGTCGACGCTCGACGCGTACGAGGCCTCGTACGATTCAGCTGTAGCGGCACAGGGTGCCGCCGCCGAGGCCGTCGACGTGAAGGGTGCAGCGTTGCATACGCTGACGGATCGTATGAAGGTGGTGCTGCGCTACGCCGAGGACGCGGTGAAGTACGATCGAGGCAAGCTCAAGAACATCGGCTGGAACGGACGGAAGACTCGGTCCGAACTCGATGTCCCGGGCCAGGCGCGTGTGCTCGAATCCAAACGAGAGGGTCCCGGTTGGGTGCTCCTCGAGTGGAAGAAACCGGTCGAAGGGGGGCGGGTTGCGGCCTACCACGTTCAAATCCTCCGAGATGGAGAGAAGGAGTGGCAGGACGTCACCACCTGTTTTGAGAGGATGACTGTGTTGACCGATCAGGAGCGTGGTGTGGAACTCGAGTACCGCGTCGTCACCGCGAACAAAGCTGGCAGAGGAGTACCCAGCAACGTCGTGAAGGTGGTTCTGTAGGTGTCCGTGGATCTGTTGGCCGGTGGATCTCTCCGCCCTTGTGGTTGGTGCAAGACTCCACCGGCCCGCAGGTGAGTCACATTGGGGAAGCCTGTTTGGTCTCGACACGTGAAGTCCATGGGGAAGAGCATCTGGGTCCTTCTATATGCTGGGGAGCGGCTGCGTCGGCGTGAACAAAGAGACACACCGCAGCGTCCCCACTAGTCCAACCCTTCCTGTTGACCGCCAAAAGGAAAAGTGCTACACTTTCCTTTAGGCGGCCAAAAGGAGCCTGAGACCCACCAGACCTCAGGCCGCAGGATCTCAGACGGTTGATGTAGGCACTGCACGACACCCGACCGAGGCGTTCATGAGCCCGACTAAGTCCGACGTTCTACTAGGCACCCTCGACTTGCTCGTCCTGAAACTGCTCGAATGTGGACCCAACCACGGGTGGGGTTTGGCAGAGCAATTGGAGGAAGTGACCGACGGCGTTTTTGCCGTGAACCAGGGCTCGCTGTACCCGGCATTGCAGCGACTGAAGCGGCAGGGATTCGTCCGCAGCAAATGGGGCGTCACGGCGAATGGACGTCGGGCACGGTACTACCAGCTTACGAGCGGCGGCGGTGGCCACTTAGAAGAACAGCTCGCCAGGTGGGACAAGACTTCGGGTGCGGTGAATCGCGTTCTGGCCCTCAAGGCTGCTCGCGCGGAGGGCAAATGAAACGTTTGCTCCGCGGCCTCTTCGAACGGCTCCTGGTACTCCTGCGCCGAGGCCGGTTTGAGAAAGACCTGGATGACGAGTTGCACTTTCACCTCGAGGAGCTTGCGCGGCGCAACGGCGAGCAGGGAATGCCGCCAGCAGAGGCGAGGATCGCGGCGCGTCGGAGCCTCGGTCGTGATGCCGTGACAAAGGAACAGGTCCGGAAAGAAACCGGCGTGCACTCAATTCTTACTCGGATCGACGCCTGGCGGCTCGACTTCAAGCTAGGCTTTCGAATGCTGGCCAAATACCCCGGCCTGACGCTGGCTGGTGGTCTGGCAATGTCCGTCGGCATCGCCATCAGCCTGGGGTTCACAAGTGGCTTCGACGCAATGCTATACAGGCCACCGCTGCTCGAAGACGTCGTCACGGTCCGAACGTGGAACGTGACTATCGGGCGCCGCCACGAATACGGTGGCTCGCTGCGCGACTTCGTACGATGGCGAGATGAACTGCAGTCGGTGGAAGACCTGAGTGCCTTCACACACTTCGAGCGGCGCGACCTAATCACAGACGATGGACGGGGCGATCCCGTCACGTCCGCTCAGATCACGCCTTCGTCGTTCCGGCTCTTTCGGACTCCGCCCATGTTGGGCCGGCAGCTGGTAGAGGAAGACGCGCTCGACGGAGCGGCCCCCGTCGTTCTGATCGGATACGACATATGGCGGACGCGATTCGGATCCGATCCGAATGTCGTAGGTCGAGATGTCCGACTCAGAGGAACCGCCCACACGGTCGTTGGCGTGATGCCCGAGGGCTTCGCATACCCCGTCAACCACAAAATCTGGACCGCGCTTCGAACGGATCCGTTGAGTTATGAGGGAGATGGGCCGCCGGTCGAGATCTTTGGCCGCCTGAGACCGGGCTCGTCAATCGAGGGAGCGAGTGCCGAGTTGGGCGCGGTCGGGTTGCTCGAGCCCATCGCGGGCGAGGTGACTCGAGAGGAGCTTCGACCTGCCTTCGTAGACTATTCCACCAGACATACCAACGTGGAAGACACACCGCCGAGTGCCATCCACGTGATTCAGGTCTTTTTCGCTCTGCTGCTTCTGGTGCCCTGTGCCAACGTCGCGATTCTAGTATACGCCCGTACTGCAAGGCGTCAGGGAGAGATTGCCGTCAGGAACGCGCTCGGGGCAAGCCGCAGTCGCATAATCATGCAGCTCTTTGTCGAGGCTCTCGTGTTGGCGTTGGTGGCGGCGGTAGCTGCATTTTTCATAGTCAGAGCGGTCTTTGGACAAATCGAGGTCCTGATGGCTCGGTTTGACACTGCCGAGTTCCCCGTCTGGTTCAAATTCAGCGTCTCCTCATCCGCCGCGTGGTATTATCTGGGGCTCACAGTGTGTGCTGCTGCTGTTGTCGGTTTTTTACCGGCAGTGCAGGCGACCGGGCGCAAGATCCATCACGGGCTCAGCAAGGTCGGGGGAGGCGGCGGGATGCGACTCGGGAAGATGTGGACCTTGATGATTGTGGCGCAGATCGCTGTTGCAGTGGCGGTACTGCCGTTGGGGGCGGGTGTTGCGTGGAACATGGGAAGGTTCGGAATAGTCGATCATGGCCTGACCACGCACGATGTCCTGACCGCCAACCTCGTGATGGGTTACGATCCCCCTCCCCCCACAGTGGCGATCGAAGACTATCGGCGCGAATACCGTCTTCGCCTCAGCACCTTATGGGACGAACTGAAGAGTCGCCTGGAGGCCGAGCCAAATGTTTCGGCGGTGACGTACGCTGGCGAGCCGCCCGGATCGTTGCCAACAGATTGGATCCCGTTCGAACCAGAGGGTGTGCCACCGAGTGAGTGGTCATCCGGATTCGGTTCCTGGAAGCTGTATGACTTCGTGGACGAAGGCTTTTTCGACTTCTTCGACATACGGCTCCTTGCTGGGCGCTCGTTCGGACCGGACGACAGGGACCCGGAGGCGACTACCGTCATCGTGGACCGGTCTTTCGTGCGCGACGTACTGGGGGAACGCGATGCTGTAGGTCGCCGCATACGCATGGCTGGCGGCCGCAACCGCGAGCCGGGGCCTTGGCTGGAAATTGTCGGCGTGGTCGAAGACTTTCCGCTCAACGCGAGCACGTTGATGGAGTTTCGTGGCACGATTTACAGTGCTGTGCAGCCAATATCGCCGGGAATTGCGGTGAGAGTCGGATCGGCACCTGCGGTATTCTCGGACCGGCTCAGAGAGATTACCGCGAGCGTGGATCCCAACCTCGGTCTCTCGAACATAGTGCCATTGGACGACGCATATCGGTCGCGTCTGGACAGGATGATGGGGCGGATCATTGCGTGGACTATTTCACTAGCCGTTTTGAGCGTACTCCTCCTATCCACAGCCGGCATCTATGCGCTGACATCATTCGCTGTAACTCAGCGCCGCCGCGAGATCGGTATCCGCGTGGCGCTTGGCGCTCATCCGCGTCGAATCCTGGGAAGCATCTTCTCAAAGGCAGCCAGCCAACTCGCCGTAGGCGTAGCTGTCGGAACCATCGTGGCAATCCCAATCGTATCCTATTGGGAGAAAATCAACTTTGACGGCATCGTCCTGAGCGTCCCCAAAGGCCCCGGTCTGCTCATCGCGGTAGCGGTTCTCGTGATGGCCGTGGGAATCGTGGGATCGCTCGGCCCGGCGAAACGGGGGCTGAGCGTTCAGGCAGCGGATGTGTTGAGGGAGGAGTAATCAGACACTAGGACGCAAAGATGACCGCGGGTACCCTCAACTCGCGCTTCCTCGACCCTTATCCTATCTTCCACGGCCATGACCGAGATTCTCACCCGTCTCTTCACCGGCCTCGCTGGCAAACTCCCGCTAGCCACGTTTGCTGTCACCCTGCTCGCCTGCAGCGGCTGCGAGTTCGAAGCCAAGACGTTGCGGCTGTCATGCGAGGATGGCAACGCGGCAGACTGCAACGCACTCGGTCTCAGGGTGCAAACGGGCGATCACGTCCTTCGCGACCCTCCCTGGGCCGCAAGCCTGTTCGAGTCGGCCTGCAATGGTGGAGTGGCGGAGGGCTGCTACAGGCTCGGGCTCGCTCACCAGGAAAGCAGGGGCGTCGTTCCCGATACCTCACTCATGGTCAGCCTTTTCCGGCAAGCCTGCGACGGCGGCGAAATGAGGGGCTGCACCAGCCTCGGACGCTTGTATCTGGATACCGTAGGCGTGACTCGGGACCTCGATCACGCCGCCGGTCTTTTCCAACAAGCCTGCGACGGCGGCGATGCGCCTGGCTGTTCCAACCTCGGCGTTCTCTACACTGCCGGGGACGGTATCACTCAGGACTTTGCGCGCGCCGCCAGTCTGTTCCAGCAAGCCTGCGATGCCGAGGAGATGGCGGGTTGTTTCAGGCTTGGCGATCTGTACGCCAACGGCGATGGCGTGGCTCGCGATTTGGAGAGAGCCGTAGGCCTGTACGAGCAAGCCTGTGAAGCCAATGAGATGGCGGGTTGCTTCAAGCTCGGCGACCTCCACGCGACCGGTGAAGGCGTAACTCGGGATTTCGAAAGAGCAGCCGAACTGTACCGGCGGGCCTGCAACCGCAGATATGCAGAGGGTTGCCACAACCTCGGCGTCATGTACGAGAACGGCACCGGTGTACGACGCCAACCGTCGCGTGCAGCCTCGCTCTTCAGTCGCGCCTGCGACTTGGGCTATGAAGAGGACTGCGAGAGCGAGGGTGAAAGTGAATAACCCGACCGCAGGTACGACCTCGAAAGTTCTCCTCACTGCAAAGGACCTGACGAAACACTACAAAGAGGTCGTAGCGCTCGACGACGTTTCGTTCGATATCACCGACGGCATCACCGGCATACTCGGCGAGAACGGTGCCGGCAAGAGCACGGCGATCAAGATCTTTCTCGGTCTAATCCCGCCGACGTCCGGCTCGGCTACCGCTCTTGGTCAGAATGCTCATGACAGTGTAATAGTCCGCACCAAACTCGGGTACATGCCAGAGCATGACTGCCTGCCGAGTTACGTGAGTGCCGCGGAGTTCCTCTGCCACATGGCCGAGGTGAGCGGCCTACCGCCGTCACGCGCGCGGACGAGAGCCGCCGACACGTTGAGGCACGTGGGCCTGTTCGAAGAACGCTACCGGGCTATGGGCGGATACTCGACTGGTATGAAGCAGCGCGTGAAGCTGGCGCAGGCACTAGTGCACGACCCGACCTTCATATTTCTGGATGAACCGACCGCGGGACTCGACCCTGCCGGACGTGAAGAGATGCTCGAACTCGTCCGCAAGACGCACCGAGAGTTCGGGATCAGCATCCTCTTGTCTTCACACTTGATGGCCGATGTCGAACGCACCTGCGACAGGATCTTGGTATTGCAGAGCGGTCGGTTGGTGCAGTCCGGAGAGGTTACGCACTTCACGAAGGAAACGGAAACCGTATTCATCGAAGTAGACGCCAACCGTGAGTCTCTAGTCGTTGCCCTGGAGAAACGTGGTGTAACGGTCGCGACGGATGGCCACGGACTCTACATCGAAGGTCCTGACGAATCGGTCTACGATCACGTACGGGATGCGCTTGTGGAGACGGAAGCACCGCTCCGCCGTTTGGCGCCTCGCCGACGAGCGCTGGCCGAGTTGTTCCAACGCGACGGCGAAGATTTTAGCGCAGGGGTGTCCCCGTGACGAATGAGAGAGCCACGCCCCCCGTGGAAGCGCGTATCCGCGAAGGCACCGTTTTCGACATCGGCTATCAGAGCTACGCCGGCCCTCGCGAGGGGAGGAACCGTGCAAGGCTCTCTGTCGTCAAGGATGGCGTGCGGATCTCGTTAGGGCTCGGCCGCGGCGCCTGGGCGAAGGTGCTTCCCTGGCTATTCATCGTTGTGTTGGTGCTCATTGCCTTCATCTGGGCCCTCGTCATTGGTGCGGTGGAGAGAATGGGAGGGCCCGGAACCGCCGCGGAAATCGGTATTGCCTCACACTCCGATTATTACGGTGTCGCGTCGATCCTCATCTTCGTATTTGCCGCCATCGGCGCGCCTGAGCTGTTATGCCCGGACCGTCGGGATGGCGTGATCAGCCTCTACCTGGTCAAGCCTCTCACAGCATCGGACTATGTCTTTTCCAGGTGGTTTGCATTCTTCTCGGTCATGGTGGCGGTCGCCTGGCTTCCACAGTTCATCATGTTGGTCGGACTATGCATGGGCGATGCGAGACCGGTGGACTATCTGCAGCAACACTGGCTCGATATTCCACGATTCCTTGCAGCTGGCATCGCCATCTCCGCCTACACCACGACGCTTGCCATGCTCACCGCGGCGTTCACCACCAGGCGTGCGTACGCCTCAGTGTTCCTTGTTGGACTGTTCGCGATCACGACACCCTTTACCACGGGCCTCGCTTCTGAGATCGGTGGCACGGTCGGTCAGTGGATCTCCATGTTCAACCTCAGCAACATCCCGGTGCATGTGAACGACGTAATCTTCGGCAAAGCCAGCAGCGTAACTCGAGGGGCGCCCGCAGCCGAACTGTCGGCTTGGATTCTCGTCGGCTGGTACTTCCTGTGGACACTCGGTCCGGCGGGAGTGCTGTGGATGCGTTACCGGCGGCTGACACCGTGACGACAAACAGTGTTGCGTCGATCATAAGCGTCGACCACGTGTCGCGGTGGTTCGGCAGCGTCGTGGCCGTCAGCGACGTCACCTTCGATATCAAACCGGGCATAACCGGCATGTTGGGGCCGAACGGAGCCGGCAAGACAACCTTGCTGCGAATGATGACGGGACTTGCTGCGGTATCCGATGGAACGGTCACCGTTTTCGGAGAGCCGGTTCGCTGCAACCCACCGCTTTACGGGCGTATGGGGGTGATGTCGGAACACGAAACAGTCTACGGTTTCTTGAAGGGCCGTGACTTCGTGAGGATGATGGGTCGTCTGAAAGGCATCGTTGACCTCGATGCGGCAGTCGAAAAGGCCATCGGCTACGTGGATCTCGCCGACGCGGCGTCGCGTCCGATGCGTACCTACTCCAGGGGAATGCGCCAGCGCATGAGACTGGCGGCGACGCTGGTCCACGATCCCGAAATCTTGATCCTCGACGAACCGCTGAACGGCGCCGACCCCAGGCAACGAGTGCACTTCCAGGCGCTGCTGCGGAAGTTGGCCGCCGAAGGCAGGACCGTCGTGCTCTCCTCACACATTCTCGAAGAGGTGGAGCAGGTTGCTGATACGGTCCTCCTGATCGTGAACGGCAAGCTGGCTGCGTCCGGAGACTTCCGGGCGATTCGGGTGGCGCTCGACGAGCGGCCGTACCATGTAATGGTGGTATCGGACTCGCCTCGTGAGTTGGCCGCGGCTGTGGTGAAGCTCGACTCTGTCGACGCCGTGAATGTGGATCCCGATGGCACGATCGTAGTGCTAAGCAGAAACGTGCGCGACCTGCAAATCGAACTACCTCGCCTCGCAAAGGCGAGTTCGATCAGTTTGCGCCGCATCGAGCCGTTGGACGATTCACTGGAAAGTGTCTTCGGCTACCTGGTGGAGCGCTGACAATGGCCTCGGTTTTCCTGCTCACGCTCCGCCAGCTTTCCGGCCGATGGCGGCTGTCGATATTGACGGTGTTGGCGT